>NZ_JBLWWR010000013.1:0-55451 GCF_048267825.1 Pseudidiomarina sp. | reverse complement strand
TCTGGTACTTGTTGCTTCGCTTCAACAGCATTAATTGCAGTTGAGATTGGTTTCAAGGCTTGCTGATAATCACCTTTCTGATACAAAGCTTGTGCCTTAAGCACATAGGCTTTTTGCTTTTGATCTGCACCAACCAGCTGTTCCCATTGGTCTAAATACGCCAACGTTTTGACATAATCACCTTGGCCCAAAGCCAGTTGCGCAAGGCTAAATAGAGTGTTTTGCTCCAGTGCTTCAGGAATCGCTTCTTCTTTGGTCACTTTATCGAAGTAACTCATCGCTTTGGCAATGTCGTCCTGGCCGTAATACATGTAACCGTAGAAATTCCAGAGCATGGCGCGCTCATAGCTGTTCATGCTACTCAGCTTACTCTCAACATTGTTTAGCGCTTTCAACCCGGCTTGCACATCGCCTTCATCCGCTAACTGCTGCGCGCGGGCTAACTGGCTATAAACTTGCTCGCGTAAGGCCGGTGTTTTCTTGCGCTCTTGCGCAATGGCACTGGCGTTAGCAAGTACCGAGAGCACAACAGATAATACAACGATAACTTGTATAAAATGACGCATTGACCTATCTCCTCTAACCATCTATCGCGAATGTGAGGCGATTTTGAACGCCCTGTACTTCAACAGGTTCGCCGTTAACCACGCGTGGCTTATATTTAAACTTTAAAACCGCATCCATCGCTGCCTGATCAAAAATGCTTTCAGGCTGCGCCTCAATAACATATGGGTCACGCACGGTTCCTTGCTTGGTGACCGTAAATTCCACCACCACATACCCTTCAATGCCGCGCTGAAGTGCGCGCCGCGGATATACGGCCTGAACTTTTACAATCGGCAAATACTCACCATCACTGGTATCGAGCCCAACCCCACCTGACAAGCTTGTATCCGCTTGAACATCGGTAGAGAAATCTAAGCCCGCCCCGTCATTATCCACCACATCGCTTTGCATTTGCGGTTGCGGCATATTCGGCGGCGGTTGCTCTGGCTCAGGTGGGCGCTGCGGCTTGCGTTCTTTTTCCTGCACGACCTCTTCAGGCTTCACGCGGACAAAGTCCAGCACACTGCCTTTCGGTGGTTCCGACATTGCACCTTCGCCACCGGCTATTAATGACTGCATTAAATAAAACAGCCCGGCAGTAACGGCGAAAGCAACAACTAAAGCGGCTAAAAAACGTTTCATAACTAGTCTTCTTGGGTTGCAATCGAGACATCAAATACACCCGCGGCACGGGCAGCATCCATCACCTTAATCAGGGTTTCAGTGGTGGCTTTTTTATCTGCCTGAATAACCACTGAACCTTGCGGATTTTCCGCATACAGGCGCTCAATGTTGGCTTGCACGGCGCGTGCATCCACTTGACGTTTGTTAATCCAAATTTCACCACTGTCGCTAATCGCAACAAGAATGTTGGCGCGGTCCTTTTGCACTGCAGTAGCTGCTTCTGGACGGTTCACGTCAATGCCCGACTCTTTGACAAAAGACGCCGTAACAATAAAGAAGATCAACATGATGAACACCACATCGAGCATTGGCGTCATATCAATTTGCGCTTCTTCTTCATCAATCAAATTTGCAAAATGCTGTTTCATTGCGCGCTACCTCTATGCGTGTTCAGTCGTATGTTTGTTTGAATGGTCAAGCAGTAAGCGGTCTTCAAGTTTGAGCCGCTCGCGCTTTGCCGTACGTTGTAGCCAGGTGGTTGCAAATACTCCTGACAGCGCACCAACCATTCCTGCCATGGTTGGAATGGTGGCTTTGGAAACACCCGCTGCCATCGATCGTGCATTGCCGGTTCCAGCCACGGCCATAACATCAAAAACTTCAATCATGCCGGTTACGGTGCCCATTAAGCCAAGCAGCGGACACAATGCGACCATGGCCTGCAAAATAGGTAGGTTGCCACCTAAAGCTAAGGAGACCCTTGAAATCATGGCCTCGCGAATTTGTTCTGCCTGCCACGATGACTTATCCGCCCGATTTTTCCATGCCTGCATCGCTGCTTTTGTGTTTTCTCGATGACCACGCAAGTAATAGAAAATACGCTCGAGAATCATTAACCACATGACAAAAATGAGTACGCCGATAACCAGCAGCACGTTGCCGCCGGTTTCGATGAAGTCTTGAATTGCGTTGGTGAACTCAAGCAGAAACATGATTAATGACTCCGCTCAGAGCGCTCCGCAATAATGCCAGACGCTTGTTCTTGCAGTATGTGCACAATGTTACGGCTGCGTGTGTTCAGAGTGGCGAATAACAATGTCATTGGAATGGCAACGACCAGACCCAATACGGTTGTTACGAGTGCTTGCGAAATACCACCCGCCATCAATTTCGGGTCGCCGGTGCCAAACAAGGTAATTGCCTGGAAGGTATTAATCATACCGGTTACGGTACCGAGTAAGCCCATCAGCGGCGCGACCACCGAAATAATCTTAATAAAGGTTAAGTTGCGCGTGATTTTTGGAATCTCACGCAAAATGGCCTCACTGAGCTTCAGCTCCAGCGTTTCAGTGTCGACATCTGGGTATTTGCTTTGCACCGCCATAACACGCCCCAGCGGGTTGTCATTGACTGGTTCCATGTTCTTCATCTGACGTTTCACTTTACCGCCCATCAGAATCAGGGTTACAAAGCGCTCTAATGCAATGAGTAAGCCGATAGCACCTAATGCCAAAATGATATAGCCGACCGTGCCACCTTGGTCGATACGCTCACCGAGGTCAGGCGCTTGTACCAATAGGCCAAGAATCGATCCACCCGTTGGGTCCATAGCGAACTTAACCGGATTGTTTTCTGCCGACTCAAGCGCACCAATGGTGTCAAGGTAGCGGCTCGATGGCTGACGAATTAACTCCGCCACCGTATCCGTGCCAGGCACAAGTTCTAAATAACGGCCATCCGCGACCA
The DNA here is from genome assembly GCF_048267825.1 of Pseudidiomarina sp. Classification (NCBI taxonomy): domain Bacteria; kingdom Pseudomonadati; phylum Pseudomonadota; class Gammaproteobacteria; order Alteromonadales; family Idiomarinaceae; genus Pseudidiomarina; species Pseudidiomarina sp. Next base: position 52,535 of record NZ_JBLWWR010000013.1, on the reverse strand, counting down.
TATTAAAGGTGCCCACACGGGTTACTGGCTTCTGCACCTTCTCACCGTTTGCAAGCGTCACTTCCGTGGCGAACTGGCTGACTTTGCCAGACTCGGTCATTTCTTGCAGAAGTGCTAACCACACTGACTCAATTTCTTCTATTGATGCCAACTTCGAGCTGCTGCCCATTTTTTGTGCGAGATCACTCAACTGTTCGCTGCGACCAGGAAACTCAACTGAAACAAACGAAGATTGCAGCTTACTGCTGGTGTCGCCCGCAACTTGTTGCAATACACCGAATAGCTCACGTAATGAACCCATGCGCTGGGTTAATGTGTCGGTAAGCCCGGCAAGTTCAATCTCGTTCTTTTCAAAATTGGTTTCTAACGTTTCGCTCAGTTGCTCCAAACGATCACGTTCGGCAATGGCTTCACGCAATATGCGCGCCTGCTCATTGGCTTCTGCGCGAAAGCGCGCTTCACGCTGTTGGTTCTCTTCAGACTGCGCAAACTGACCTTGTTGCAACTGTTGTAACAACTGGTCCAAATTTATCGGGTCTTGCGGCGCAGCAGCGGTGCTTGCTGAAAGTACCATTGCGGCGGCTGCTAACGTGGTGGTGAACAATTGTTTTAGCATGGTTACTCTCCAGCGCCAGTGGTGTTAGTAAAAACGGGAAGCATCAACAGATCAGGTGCAAGCTGTTTGCGCGCAACGCGCAGTGCTTCTTGTACATTGCTGGCATAGCTGGAATCTAAAGGCTGCCAATCGCCTTGTTGTTGATTCCAAACACCCATTTGATTGCCGTCGCGGGTTTTATAAACAAGTACCGTGCGGCCCATGCGCAAGAACTCGACGTCTTGTTGCTGACCGTCAACAGTCATTTCACCGTTATAGGCTTCGATATTACGGCCGTAATCAGCTTCAATTTGAAAGGCTTCCATAACGCGGCGAAATTTCTCTGAAACATCAACATCGGCGCGGTCCATCAAGTCACGTAGGCCAGCTACGCGCTCAGCGCGTTCTTCTGGCAAGAATGGCACGTCAAGCTCAACAAACTTGGCCAGACTATCAATCATGCGCAACATTAATGGGGTAATTTGACGCTCAACCACGCTCACTTCATCAATCGATGTATTGAGTTCGTTTTTTTCGGTGGCTTGGGCGTTAAGTTGTTTTTGCAGTTGCTGGGTATAAACTTCCAGCCCCTGAATTTGACGTGTTATTTGCTTATATTGCTGGATTCTCTCTTGGGTAGAGTCTGCAATTTTTTCAACAGTAAGTTGTGACGATTTCGCCGCTGCATTAATTTTGTTGGCCGCATCAACAACCGGCTCAAGCGATTGTTCTTGAGCGGCAAGCGGTGCGCTTAGCAACGCCAGTGCCGCGACCGAGGAAATAAAGGAATGCTTCATAACAATACCCTGCGCATCTAATGAGTGATGATGCGCACGATACTGCAGTTATGTGACAGCTTGGTGACTCTATTGTGTCAGTTATGTGTCAATATGACGGTTTTGTTTGATTTGTGTGACCATCTCGCGCATATCCACCCCGCTAGGGTGCTGGAACACACGCAAGCCAAACTCGGGCAGGATTGAAATCAAGTGATCGAAAATATCCGACTGAATGCCCTCGTACTCCACCCATTCAGTGGTGGCGGTAAAACAATATATCTCAAATGGCAAACCATCGGCGGTTGGGTTCAAATGACGCACCATTAAGGTCATTTCCTGATGCACCCGTGGATGATTTTTTAGGTACTGCAGCACATACGCGCGGAAGGTTCCCAAATTGCTTATACGACGCGTATTAACCGGCTCTTTGCCTTCGTCTTTCAGTTGTTGGTTCCAGTCATCAATTTCTTTTTGTTTCGTATTCAAATAGTCTTTCAACAAGCGAAAACGATGCAGCTTACCGCGCTCTTCTTCTGATAAAAAGTGAACGCTGTTCTGATCAAGCATCAGACTGCGCTTAATGCGACGCCCGCCCGACTCTTGCATACCCCGCCAGTTTTTAAACGGATCAGAAATAAAACGCTTGGTTGGTATGGTTGATATGGTTTTATCCCAGTTCTGCACTTTTACGGTATGCAGCGCGATATCAATTACATCACCATCAACACTTAAATTCGGCATTTCTACCCAGTCGCCCACGCGAATAATGTCATTCGAGGTAATTTGAACACTGGCAACCAATGATAATAATGTATCTTGAAACACCAACATCAATACCGCAGCCATGGCACCCAGACCGGATAAAAGTATGATGGGTGAGCGGTCAATCAATGCTGCAACTATAAGAATTGTGACAACGGCGTAGATACCAATTTTGACAACCTGGATATACCCTTTAATTGGTTTTTCATAGGCATTGGGTTGCCGTTCATAAACTGTATTTACCACCGTAAGTATGCCGCTAAGCGCGCGGCCGATGGTGAGCACTATGAAGGCGTTACATACATTGGTGACAACTATCGCAACTTCCTCGGGTAGGCCTGGTACCAAGCTAATCCCATAGGAAATAACCAGAGCCGGAACGACGTTGGCCAACCGCGCAATAATATTGCGCTCAAATAACTGGCGATCTTTTCCTGCTGGCGTGTAGGAAAGCGCCGTCATGGCACCGCGCATGAGCACTTTTTTGACAATAAAATTCGCGAGCCAGGCACCACCCAGCAACAGCGCCAATTTGACGACGGTGTCCATATCCGGGTGCTCTGAAAGCCATTGTTGCCACTGCTGAAATTGCTCTTGCATGCGGTTTTATCTCTGTGCGACACCGTATTGGCGAAGGGTTTTAAACTTCCCCTAACATAGCTGAAGCGGGTCGTTTTCTCAATGCTTGATATATTGCGAATCTAGCTAAATTCCAGTACCTTGTGTGAAAGTTTTATAGGACCTCACATGGCAACGTCGAGTATTTCAAAATCCCTTTTGACGAATGTACTCTCAGTGTACTTTGTACTGACACTGATCGTTACGTCCGTGCAGGTTGTGGGAGAATACTACGACACCAAAAACATGTTGGTGCAGGAATTAAACAACCAGCAAAGCACGTTCAGCCACTCGCTGGCCCGCTCATTATGGGAATATAACACACCGCAAATTGATGCAATCGCCGACGGACTTATCAATATTCCGGCCATTGCTGGCTTGGTTATTCGCGATGATACCGGTCGTATTGTCAGTCAACTTGGCCGCACGCCGCCATTGCGCGCATTCCCAGTTATTTCGGCGGACAGTTATGAATTGCCTGAACGCGAGGGTGTGTTTGGTTACTACGCAAAGCTAGTTTTTGAGTTCTCAGGCGACTCCACGCAAGTTGGCGATGTAACGCTCTATACCACCCGAGACATTGCCATTGAGCGTATAAAGGTGAGCCTGTACTTCATCATTGGCTCCGCCATTATCAAAAGTACATTTCTTATCATGCTCTTTAGTTTCGCCTTTCATCGCATGCTGAATCGCCCTATGCGCGACATGATTGGGCAAATCAAAAACTTCCGTCTTGATGACCTTGACCACTCGAAGTTGCATTTACGCAACCTGCGCAATACTGAATTCTTGCTGCTTGAACAAGCTTATAACCAACTGGTAGACAGCCTTAAAGATTATCAGGACGACCTTGACCGCACACAAAAACAATTGCTGCATGCCAATCGAAAACTGGATGAACAAAACGGTATTTTGGAGCAAGAAGTTGCCCGTAAAACCAGTAACTTGAGTCGGGTTCTGGTTGACCTTGAGCGCCAGAAAAACGACCTGGAACTGCGTCAGGAGTCATTGGAAAACGAAATTCGTCAACGCCGCATCATTGAAACCGATTTGCGTGAAATTAACAGCCGTTTGCAAGATTCGTTAAGTGCGCTTGAACGCGCCCAAGATCAATTGATTGAATCTGAGAAAATGGCTTCGCTTGGCGGTCTTGTGGCGGGTATTACGCATGATGTAAATACACCGATAGGTATTTCAGTGACAGCTGCAACCTACATTCGTGATCAACTCGCCGAGGCAGAGCGGGCGCTCGGTAATAAAGAGTTGACCCAGGCACAACTGAAAAAAGTTTTTGCGCTGAGTAAAGAGTCGCTCGACTTGCTTGAAAGCAACTTGGCGCGGGCATCCGATTTGATTAGTAGCTTCAAACAAGTGGCTGTTGATCAGACTTCAGAAGCCATACGCGATATTAATATGAAGCAATACGTGCAAGGCGTTATTCAAACCCTTAATCCACGTTTTAAGCCGTTTAAACCCAATATTCACGTCGCGTGCGCCGATGACATTAACGTGCGCTGCCCAGCTGGGGCATTTGCCCAGATTTTCACAAATTTAATCATAAATTCATTGATTCATGGCTTCGAAAATAAGCAAGATGGTGAAATACATATCACCATTAAACGCATCGATGACAAGCTTGAAATTACTTATAACGACAACGGAAAGGGTTTGGAACAGCAGCAGCTCGATCAGCTGTTTGACCCTTTCTTCACCACCAAAGTGCAACAAGGTGGCAGTGGCTTGGGTACGCATATTATTCGCAACCTGGTTACCCAAACACTAAATGGCACGATTGAAGCACAGAGCAAGCCCGGACACGGCTTAACCTATCGAATGACACTGTCAGTTACGTTTATTTAATTTTAAGCAAGGTTATGAACGCAACAGATACGTGTCGCATTGATTGATTCAAGGAACAAACATGTGGTTTAAGAACTTGCGTATTTACACGCTCGCAGAAGACTTTGCATTACCGGAAAATATTGAACAGCGCCTCGAGGAGCATGCCTTTCGGCCTTGCGGACGCCAGGAACTCGCGACTTTCGGGTGGAGTTCACCTTTTGGTCAAAATAGCGAGGTGCTTTCACACCAGCTTGGCACCAGTTATCTATTTTGTGCCCGCAAAGAAGAAAAGGTGTTACCTGCTGCGGTGGTTACTGCAGAACTTGATGAGGCCGTTGCCCAAATCGAAAGTGAGCAAGGTCGTAAAGTACCGAGCAAAGAAAAGCAAAACATGAAAGAAGACATTATTCATCGTTTGCTACCGCAAGCCTTTACGCGCTTTCGTTTAACCTGGGGCATGCTGGATACTGATTTGGGCATTGTTGTGGTTGATGCGTCAGCGGCTAACCGCGCTGAAGATTTTCTTGGCTTGTTACGCGGCAGCTTCGGCTCGTTACCGGTGAAGCCCCTATTTAGCGAAAACCCAAGTGAGCTCTACTTCACACAGTGGCTGAAAGACGGCAAAGCGCCGGGTTCATTTGATTTTGGTGACGAAGTTGAATTGCATGATGCTGCCGATGAAGGTGGCATTGTCCGTGTTCGTAAACATGCATTGACAGGTACTGAGATAGATACCCATATTGAACATGGTAAACAAGCTATAAAAATAGGGCTAAACTGGAACGATAGAATGACGTTTGTGCTTGAACATGATCTTGCAATAAAACGCTTCAAGCCAACCGACATGCTCATCGACGAGCAGGACAAGCTCGTTGATGCAACGCCAGAACAAAAAATTGATGCTGACTTTGCGCTCTTGGCCGGAGAAATTCGCGCGTTGTATCCTGACTTAGTTAGCTTATTTAAGGAAAAACAATGAACAACACATTACGTATCACCATGACAGCACTGGCCATCAGCTTCGCTTTGGTCGGTTGCAGCAAAGAACCAGCGCCAGTCGAACCGGCTGACACTGAGGTTGCCGAAACAACATTAGTTGCTGGCGCTGAGTCGCGCTTAGGCATTTACTATCCCGTTGATTTAAAAGCTGACTTGAGCCACCTCTCTGATCGCCAACGGCATGTTGTGGAGCTACTCATTGAAGCTTCAGAGATCATGGATAACTTATTTTGGCATCAGGCCTACGGCGCAAGCAAAGAGAGCTTATTGAGCCGTATCAATGATGAGCAAGTGCGCCGATTTGCAGATATAAACTACGGCCCTTGGGACCGTTTAGATAACAATAAGCCGTTTTTAACCGGGTTTGGTGAAAAGCCTGCAGGCGCCAACTTTTATCCTGCTGATATGACCAAAGCTGAGTTTGAACAAGCGCAGTTTCCTGGAAAAATTGACTTGTACACGTTGGTTCGTCGCAACGACCAAGGTGAACTGTATGCGATTCCCTATAATGAAGCCTACCGCAGTGAATTAGAGCGCGCGGCCGCATTGTTACGCGAAGCTGCTGAGTTTGCCGAAGATGAAGGCTTTAAAAAGTATCTAACCATGCGCGCCGATGCTTTTTTAAGTAATAACTACCAGCCGTCTGACTTTGCATGGATGGACATGACCGAAAACGCCATCGATGTGGTCATTGGCCCCATCGAAAGCTACGAAGACCAATTGTACGGCTATCGAGCTGGGTTTGAGTCTTACGTGTTAATCAAAGACTTGGCCTGGAGTGAAAAGCTCGCCGTTTACGCACAGTACTTACCTGAGCTGCAGCGCAACTTACCGGTGCCAGCCGAGTATAAAGCGGAAGTACCTGGTTCGGGTGCTCAGTTGAATGCCTACGACGTGGTTTACTATGCTGGCCACTCCAACGCTGGCAGTAAAACCATTGCGATTAACTTGCCGAACGATGAGCAAGTTCAACTGCAAAAAGGCACGCGCCGTTTACAACTGAAAAACGCCATGCAGGCAAAGTTTGATGCCATTTTGGTGCCTATCGCAAACGAGCTGATTGTGCCGGATCAGCGCCAACACATCACCTTTGATGCTTTTTTTGCCAATACCATGTTTCATGAAGTTGCACATGGTTTAGGCATTAAAAACCTTATTGGCCAAGAAGGAACGGTGCGTGAAGCCTTAAAAGAACATGCATCAGCGCTAGAAGAAGGCAAAGCTGATATTTTAGGTTTGTACATGGTCACGCAATTGCTGGAAGCTGGGGTGATTGAAGAAGGTACACTGGAAGATTATTACACCACGTTCTTAGCGGGCATTTTCCGCTCAGTGCGTTTCGGAGCGTCCAGCGCACACGGCAAAGCCAACATGATTCGCTTCAACTACTTTGAGCAAGCTGGTGCCTTTTCACGCAATGAGCAAGGCCAGTATTCAGTAAACATGGATGCCATGCGCGAAGCGATGAATAGCCTGTCAGAGAAAATTCTGACCCTGCAGGGCGACGGTGACTACGCGGGTGTTGGTGAGTTATTTGACACCATGGGTAATATTGGACCGCAGTTACAAGCTGATCTTGATCGCCTGTCAGCTGCCGACATTCCAGTTGATATAACCTTCCGTCAAGGCAAAGACGTGTTGGGTTTATAAGCATTCAAAGGGAGCCAAGGTGTTTGGCTCCCTTTCTCTCACCTTTCAATTTCGCCAATCACGCTCGGTCGAATTTATTAACAAACCAGTAGAGCGCTGCACTCGGTATTCCAGCAACAAGCGTTAAAATGAACCAAAAGAATCCATTCAATAAATGTTCTTACCGGCTTGTCGGGTTGAAAGCGCATCTGAATACACGGCAACGGCTAATACGACATGAATTATAGCCGTAAGAAGTAAATAAAAAATGCCGATACCCGAAGTAAAAGAATGTTCGAAAATCATACAAATCTCCTTTTGTGATTCGCCACAACTATACCAATAAATATCTCTGCAGACTTAATGTTTTCAAGCATCGCACATTGGTCATCTTTAAGGTAAAATTGCTGGCATTGAAAGCCCATCGGCTTCTCCGTGGCTTCTCCGTAACTACAGGAATAACGCATGACACCCGATTGGGATGAACTCGAACTGGACGATGAACTCATCGACGTTCTACGAGCAGCTGACATTAACAAGCCCGCTAAAGTACAGCAAGCCGTAATTCCAGCGGCCCTTGAAGGGCACGACCTATTGGTTAATTCGCCGACGGGTACGGGTAAAACACTCGCCTTTCTGCTACCAGCTATTCAGCATTTGCTGGATTTCCCACGTCGGCACCCAGGGTCTGCACGCATCTTGATTTTAGCGCCAACGCGCGAATTAGCGCAGCAAATAGCAGAACAAGCCGATGCGTTTGGTGAAACAACCAACCTGAAAACGGTATTAATTACCGGCGGCGTTAATTACGGTTCACAGCATCAAGCTTTGCAAGCCAACCATGACATTGTGGTGGCGACGCCGGGCCGTTTGCTGGACCTTATTGGTGCTGATCAGTATGAGCTTGAAAGCGTTGAGTGGTTGGTGATTGACGAAGCCGATCGTATGCTCGACATGGGCTTCACCAGTGCCGTGAAACAGCTCGTTAACGAAGCACGCAACCTGAAGCAAACTTTGCTATTTTCTGCCACGTTAGACAGCACTGGGGTGCAACGTTTTTCTACGGAAATTCAAAAAGAACCGCAGCAAATTACCATCGACCCACCGAAGCGCGAGCGCGGTAAAATAGTCCAACGCTGGTATCAGGCCGATACCGCAGCGCACAAATTCAAGCTGCTTGAGCGAGTTCTGGGCGAATACAAAGGGCGCCGTATTATCTTTGTGCGCACCCGTGAGCGTGTTGAAGAGCTGGCCGGAAAACTGCAGTCTGCCGGCGTGAAAACGCTGACGTTACGTGGCGATATGCCACAGTCAGATCGCCAACGCATTATCGCGCGCATGGAAAAATTTGAAGACAGTACGTTGATTGCAACGGACGTTGCTGCGCGCGGTATTGATATTGACGATATTGAAGTGGTTATTAACTTTGATTTGCCGAAGCAGGCAGACGTTTACCTGCATCGCATTGGCCGCACCGCCCGCGCCGGTAAATCGGGCGTAGCTGTTGCCTTGGTGGAAGCGCATGATGCCGAACTACTTGGGCGGATTGAGCGTTACCAAAAGGTCAAAATGGAACGTCGTGTTATAGATGACTTACGCCCGCAGTATAAATTCCCTACGCCCGGCAAGTCGAAAAAGAAAAAAGCAAAGAAAAAGAAAGCTAAGTAGGCAACTACTTAGCTTTTTTCTTATGCTGAAAGCGCCAATAGGCGAATGCGTAATACGTTGCGGCGCCAGCCGCATCAGCAAGCAAATCACCTAAGCTTGCTTGCCGATAGGGCAATAAGTCTTGTGCCCACTCAATTGCCAAACCATATGACGTCAAAATAGCCAACGCTGCCCATATCGGGATTGGAAAGGCCCGATGAAATGTCAGGGCCAAAACAAAGAACGCACCGAAATGAACGACTTTATCTGCATGCTCAAATCGCGGTACTTGATTGCCCGAAATTTGCACTAGAAAAGCAACCGACAACCCTATCAGTACAATTAAAAATATAATTCGAGCAACATTTCTTGGCGTCATTTAGTATCCTTTTACGACTTGTTCGCCTTGCTTTCAGGCTGGAACACTGCAACGTTTTTGTACCCCTGCTCTTGCAAATACAGGGCCTGTAATTTACTCATTACCCCTTTGTCACAATACAACAAATAGGTTCTACTCGGATCAAGTTCAGCAAACGCCGTTGCCAATTTGAAAAAGGGGATATGGCGTACCTGAACATCCGAGTTTGGCGCGATAAAGGCTTTTCGCTCAACTTCATCGCTACTGCGAATATCGATAATTTCGCTGGTTGAACTGTCGATTGTACTAACCGAGTCAACTTTTTGAATCTGTTCTTCCGTAGCACTGCCAATTTGGCTGACTTCTTCAACGCGTGACTGCCGCACAACCTGTTCCAGTAAACCGGCGTCTAATGCAGCCTCAGCTTCAATCAACGCATCACGTTGCGCTTTCACTGTCGGCTTGTTGGAAATCACGCCACAGTATTCTGGCATACTTCGCGCAAAATCGGCGGTACCAATTTGTTGCGCAATGTTAATGATTTCCTGTTTATCCATAGTAATCAGCGGGCGCAGCACCAGCTTGTTGGTGGCCTCATCAATTACACTAAGGTTACTCAGCGTCTGGCTCGACACTTGACCTAGTGCTTCCCCTGTTACGATTGCCGCGGTGTGCAGTTTGTCAGCGACCATTTCGGCTGCCCGCAACATTTGGCGTTTTAATACCACGCCCATTAACCCGTTATCTATTTTGGTTAGAATTTCTTCCACCACAGGTGCGAAGTCGATGCTAATAAATTTAAGCGGATGTGAACTGGCGTATTGCTGCCACAGGTAATAAGCAGTTTGCCTGACACCCGTTTCGTGTTGTGCGCCGCCTAAGTTGAAAAAGCAAAAATGCACACGAGCACCGCGGCGAATCAGCTGAAAACTCGCGACACTTGAATCAAAGCCGCCCGAAAGCAGACTTAACACGGTTTCCTGGGTAGGCAGCGGGAAGCCACCTAAGCCCTGTTGTTTGTCACCGAATACACGAACAACGTCATTATCGATTTCAACACGTACCTCAACGTCTGGTCGGCTTAAGTTCACGCGGCTATTGGGGCAATGCTGCAAAATGGCGCCACCTAAGTAACGCTCTAAATCTATCGAGCGAAAAGGATGTGTCCCTTTTCGTTTTACCCGAACAGCGAAACTCTTGTTCGGCAAAGAGGACTGCCAACACTGCAATACTTCCGCCATAATTGGCTCAAAGTCGGTTGGGTCGCCGCTCGCATTTCCGTAAGGCAAAGGCAGCTCATGCGAACGGCTAAACCACGAGATACCCGGAATGCGTTGTAAGAGTTCGCTGATTTGTTCGGCGCCTTGCTGCTGATCGTGAGCAGCAACCACTTCGATTCTATCCCAACACCAGATAACCTTGGCGTCTACTTCGTTACGTCGCAAGATACTTTTCAGATTATTTACCAGTACCTTACCGTAGCGTTTACGAACGCCTTTACTTTTAATGGTGATTTCTGCGTGCAATCGAACTATAAATTTCATGATATTATTTACGGCCGTTTATGTTACTTCGTGTAAAAACGCGGCATTATACCTGATTTGACCGCACTGCGGAATCAAGGTAACTTGTGCGCCATATAACAGCACAGCCACTGGATTCACTAGCCTTATGAGCGATTTATCATTTGAACAAGCCATGCAACAACTTGAGCGTATTGTGGTTCAGCTTGAGCAAGGCGAACTGCCGTTAGAACAAGCGCTTGAACAGTTCGAGCAGGCCGTGAAATTGTCCCGCTTAAGCCAACAGAAATTGCAGCAAGCTGAACAGAAAGTCAGTCAGTTATTGCAACAACAAGGCGCGGAAACCCTTGCACCATTTCAGCCAACAGCTGAGGACGACGCGTGAACCAACGCGAACACCTGCAAGCCCTGCTGGATGAAACGCGGGAACAATTTAATCAACAGCTGACGCGTTTACTTGAGCAGCGTACTGCGCTGGCACCGCGCCTCAATGAGGCCATGCATTATGCTTTGGTGCTTGGCGGTAAGCGTGTGCGCCCTTTCTTAACGCTGCAGGTTGGTCGATTATGCGGTGCTAATAAACATAGCTTAGAACGGGCTGCGGCCGCCGTTGAATGCGTGCATGCGTACTCATTAATCCACGACGACCTACCCGCCATGGATAATGACAGCTTACGCCGCGGTCAACCAACGTGCCACATTGCATTTGACGAAGCTACGGCTGTTTTAGCTGGCGATGCGCTGCAAACCTTGGCTTTTGAATTGCTCAGTACCAACGACAAAGCCTTGGACACAACCCGCCAACTGGAAATGATTCATGTGCTTGCCGATGCCAGCGGTGACCGCGGCATGTGCGGTGGCCAGGCATTGGATTTAGCCGCAACAGGTATGCAACTGCCTGAGTCTGAGCTGGCTCAAATACACATTCATAAAACCGGTGCGTTAATTCGCGCCGCTGTGCAGCTCGGCGTTTTGGCGGGTCATTCAGAAGCCCAATCGTATCGCGCTCACTTTGATGCGTTCGCGCATTATCTGGGCTTGGCATTTCAGGTGCAGGACGACATTTTAGATGTTGTTGGCAATACCGCAGCGCTTGGAAAAACCCAAGGCAGCGACCTGAATGCCAACAAGGCAACCTATGTGAGCTTGCTTGGAATAGACGGCGCGAAGCAACGGTTACACGATTTACACCATAAAGCGCTTCATGCGCTGGGCAAAATTCCTTACAATACCCAGATATTGGAAGCATTCGCAGATCATCTGCTGAACCGGGATCATTAATACATGTCGTCACCTAGCAGTCACTCAACGTCTTCAGCAACTTTGTTGGACACTATCAACCTACCGGCAGACTTACGCTTACTTCATGAGCGTCAGCTACCGCAGGTATGTGCGGAAGTGCGTGAGTTTCTGCTTAATTCGGTTAGCCAGAGCAGCGGGCATTTAGCTTCGGGCTTAGGTACGGTGGAACTCACCGTGGCGCTGCATTATGTGTATTCAACCCCGCATGATCAATTGGTCTGGGATGTTGGCCACCAGGCGTATCCGCATAAAATACTGACTGGCCGCAAGAATCAGTTGCATAGCATTCGTCAGAAAGATGGGTTGCACCCGTTCCCATGGCGTGAAGAAAGCGAATACGACACACTAAGCGTTGGCCATTCCAGCACCTCAATAAGTGCAGCTTTAGGTATGGCGATTGCCGCGCAGCGCAACAACAGTCAGCAAAAAGTCGTTTCCATAATTGGTGATGGCGCGATTACTGCCGGTATGGCTTTTGAAGCACTCAATCATGCGGGTGATATTAAACCCGACATGTTAGTGATTCTTAATGACAACGACATGTCGATTTCGGAAAACGTTGGCGCACTGAATAATCACCTTGCTCGCGTTTTATCCGGCAAGGTTTACACCTCGATTCGCGAAGGTGGTAAAAAATTACTGCAAGGTATGCCCGGTATCTCGCATCTTGCCAGCCGTGCTGAAGAACATGTGAAAGGCATGGTTGCGCCCGGTACTATTTTTGAAGAACTTGGCTTCAACTACATTGGCCCAATTGATGGGCACGATGTGAACCTGCTGGTGGATACACTGCGTAATATGCGTAGCTTAAAAGGCCCGCAGTTTTTACATGTGGTTACCCGCAAAGGCAAAGGCTATGGGCCAGCTGAGAAAGACCCTATCGGTTATCACGGCGTGCCTAAATTTGACCCAAAACAAACATCGCTGCCGAGCAAGAAGCCGGGCACCCCGTCGTATTCCAAAGTGTTTGGCGATTGGCTGTGTGAAATGGCGGCAACGGATGGCAAACTCATGGCGGTTACGCCAGCCATGCGCGAAGGTTCCGGCATGGTCGAGTTTTCCCAAAAATATCCTGACCAGTATTTCGATGTAGCCATTGCTGAACAACATGCGGTTACCTTTGGGGCTGGCTTAGCCATTGGCGGTTACAACCCCGTTGTTGCTATCTATTCAACGTTCCTACAGCGTGGTTATGATCAATTGATTCATGACGTAGCGATACAAAACTTGCCGGTATTGTTCGCGATAGACCGTGCGGGCATTGTTGGTGCTGACGGGCCAACCCACCAAGGCGCATTTGATTTAAGTTACATGCGCTGCGTGCCTAACCTGGTGATTATGGCGCCTAGCGATGAAAACGAATGCCGCAACATGCTCTATACCGGGCACCTGCATCAAGGCCCTGCGGCTGTGCGCTACCCACGTGGTAACGGTATTGGCGTTACGATGGACGAGCACATGCAGCAACTGCCGATTGGCAAGGGCCGCATTGTGAAAAATGGGCAACGCGTGGCTATTTTAAATTTCGGTACCCTGCTTGAAGATGTTCAAACCTGCGCCGAAGCAATCAATGCCACGGTAGTCGATATGCGCTTCGTGAAGCCACTCGACACTGACTTAATTGATAGCGTTTGCGCTGAACATGAACTTATCGTAACGGTTGAAGAGAACGTAATTGCTGGTGGTGCTGGCAGTGCGGTAAGTGAGTATTTGGCATCGCAAGGGAAAGCTATGCAACTCTTGCACTTAGGTTTGCCAGACGCCTTTATTAAACACGGTAGCCAAGACGAGATTCGCCACGAACTGAAGCTTGACGCAGCGGGCTTAGAAGAACAAATTAAAGCCCGTATGAAGTAAGTGTAATACGGTGACGCTGGCCAATCCGGCCAGCAAGTCATCAACCATGATCCCCGCCCCACCTTTTAGGTTTTTATCACACCAGCCAATTGCGCCAGGTTTGTAGATATCGAAAAACCGAAAAAGCACGAACGCGCCAAGTACGTTGTACCAAGTAAATGGCAGTGCAAACATTGCAATCATATAGCCGGCAATTTCGTCCCAGACAATCGCGGGATGGTCGTGTACACCGAGCGCTTTTGCGGTATACCCGCAAATCCATAGCCCTGCCACTGCCGCTATGATTGTCACCAAAGCGTAGCCGACCAAATTCAAATACTGCATTGCGAATACGAGTGGAATGGCCGCTAATGTGCCGAAGGTGCCCGGTGCTTTTGGTGCCAGGCCACTACCAAACCCAAGCGCTAAACAGTGAACGGGGTGCAGCAATAAGCGTTTCATGGCTTATTCCGACTCAACGGCTGGAGAACTGAAATGTTCAAAGCCATGTGCGATTTCCGGTAATTCCCAAGGTTCATCGCCGTGCCGTAGCTGCAGCACTTCTACGTCACTGGTAATTCTGCCAATACAAACCGGTTTGCTGGGGCTGTGCGCGGTTACTGTATCAAATAGTCCACGTTGTGATTCTGGCACGGTAAATAACAATTCATAGTCATCGCCGCTGGTTAACGCATACATTAAAGCTTCTTCAGCCGAAAGGCTTTCCGTTAACGCCATCGACAATGGCAATTCATCCACGCTGATACGCGCGCCGACGTGGGAGGCTTTGAGCACATGCTTGATATCAGCCAACAAACCATCAGATACATCAATGGCGCTGCTGGCTATGCCGCGTAAAGACTGCCCTAGGGCAACCCGTGGTGAAGGGAAATAGAGCCGCTCTGTTAAGCGGCGTTGATAATCAGGATTAAGCTTACGGCGATGTTGACGAGCGGCTAACGCTAGGCCTGCATCACCTAAGGTGCCGCTTACATAAAGCCAGTCACCGGGCTTGGCCCCATCACGACGAACGGCTTTGCCGCGCGGAACAAAACCATGTGCTGTTACCGTAATCGATAACGGCCCCTGGGTGGTGTCACCGCCGATTAACTGACAGTTATAGTAGTCACAGATTTCCCGCAACCCATGCGCGAAGCCGGTTAGCCATTCTTGGTTAATTTGCGGCAAACTAATTGCCAGGCTAATCCATGCGGGCTCGGCACCCATGGCTGCCAGGTCGCTTAAGTTAATGGCGACAATCTTATGGCCAACAGCTCGGGCAGGCGTTTCCTCATCAAAGTGAACACCCTGCACCATGGTATCGGTTACGATAACCAAGTCAGAATTATCTGGAACTCGAGTAACAGCACCATCGTCGCCGATGCCTATTTCTACATCGTCTCGCTTGGGTAGGCGGTGCGTGAAATAGGTTTCAATGAGATCGAACTCACCAAAGGCCATATCGTTTCTCACCTACTGGCGAGCAGCGCGAAGGGAATCAATTGCTTTATCGAGCACACCATTTACAAAACGATGGCTGTCATCAGCACCGAACGCTTTTGCAAGCTCAATCGCTTCATTGATTGCGACCTTATAAGGAACGTCTAGCCGCTCACGTAATTCATAGGCGGCTAATCGCAATACCGCGCGCTCTACTTGATCGAGATCTTTCAGTGGGCGGTCTAAAAACGGTTCAAGCGACGCATCCAAAGTATTTGATTGACCGGCTACGCCTCGCACTAAGGCAAGGAAGTAATCCACATCAATTTTACTGGTGTCGTTATCGGTTAAAAACTGTGCTTCGATATCACTCATGCTATTTTGCGTTAATTGCCATGAGTAAATCGCCTGTACGGCAAGTTTTCTAGCCTTACGGCGTGCAGCTGGTTTCATTATCAACTCTCTTAAATTTGGCTCAGAACATTAACCATTTCGAGTGCGCTGAGTGCCGCCTCGGAGCCTTTATTGCCGGCTTTGGTACCGCTACGTTCAATGGCTTGCTCAATGCTGTCGGTGGTTATAATACCGAATGCAACGGGTACTTCGTGCTCAAGGGCAACGCGACCAAGGCCACTGTTACTCTCGCCAGCAACAAAATCAAAATGCGGCGTACCACCACGGATAACTGCGCCAACAGCGATAATCGCATCGTAGTTACCTGACTTCGCGAGCTTTTTCGCTGTCAGTGGAATTTCATAGGCACCAGGCACACGTACCACAGTGATATCATCACTATTTACTTGGCCATAATGCTTCAGCGTTGTTAAAGCGCCTTCTAACAGGCTATCAACCACAAAGTGGTTAAACCGAGAGACGACAATCGCAAATTTCTTACCTGGAGCGGCAATTCCGCCTTCAATAACTTTCATGGTTGAATCCTTTTCTTAAAATCGGCGCGATAATAGCACAAATTTGCCAATCAGGCATGTTCTGGATGTTTTCCGACCGCATGCGCTAGAGCGGCCTTAACGCGCAGCAATTCGGCGTCAATGTCGCCGCGGATCATCAGTGCTGGGGTGATTTCAATAACTTTACGGGAAAAGTCGAGTGCAATCGGTACTACGGGTACCTTCGCGGACTGGGCTATGTGTAAAAAACCTTTCTTCCATTCATCAACTTTCTTGCGGGTACCTTCTGGCGACAGCGCCAAAATAAGGTGTTCGCGCTGCTTAAATTGCGTAACCATTTGTTCCACCACACCACTAGCAGCACGTCGGTCGACTGGGATGCCGCCCAACCAGCGCAGTAACCCGTTAACTGGGAAACGAAATATTGTGTGCTTGCCTAAGAAACTTAAATTTAAACCTAACGCTAACATCGCAAACACACCGATGAAAAAGTCCCAGTTCGATGTATGAGGAGCAACCGGAATAATGGCTTTGCGTACCTGGGGTAGGTCACCTTCAACTTTCCAACCACCGAGTAAGAATAGGCCGGCACGCCCAAGCCAACGGCTAAAAGCGTTTCCCCGAAGCGGAAAGTCACCTTGAATTTCCGCAGGAATTTGAACTGATGACGCGTCTTTCATTACTGCATAAGAGCCTGTTGTATTGACTCAAGTTTCAGTTTGATACGGCGAATATTATCTGGGCCCGTACGTAACATTTGTTTCTGCGCAGCAGGCAATTCTTCTAAGGTAGGGTCCGCATAACGGTACATTACACTGTCGTCGTTCAATTCAATGACAGTGCCTACCGAAGGCGTTGCTAACAACGTGTCGATAGCTTCCAGTAACACATCGTTCGGATTCTGATCAGGGTAACCAATCTCCGCAAGCGCGTCGCTGATTAATGGCCGATAACGGCCCATCATCGTTACCAGAACTTCAGTGTCCAAGCTTACAAACCAGTCCACAATCGGGTTGTATCGGTCATAGCTACGCGGGTCAATATAGATTTTACCGTTCTGTTCCAGTACACGGAATTGAGCTTTCGGACCTTCGATAACAGCCTTCTCACGAATCACCATGCCTTGACGCAGGTTGTCCACAAACACCACTGCGTCACGGATTATCTGCTTGCTGACAATTGGAGCGATATCCTGCTCGGCTTCTTGCAGCTCAGCCAACACAACTTCTGTGCTTTCCGCTAACTTCGGTAGTGGCTTCGCTGGCTCTGGAGCTGGTTCAGGTTCTAATTCAACCGTTTCGCTAACTTCAGGTATTGGCTCGTCAATTTCAGGCTGTTCAGTCGGTTCAGGTTGTTGTTCAGGAGCTGGCTGAGAGACGGGTTCCGGTTGCTTAATTTCAGGCGCTGCTTGCTTATCTTGCTGCTGTGCTACCCAAAACACGACGACAATCGCAATTGCGATGACCACAATGGCGCTTAAGATTAGCTTACCTTTGTGCGTAGACGTCGCAGCTGGCTGCCCTTGCTCCTGCCCAAAATCTCTCATTGCATACCCCTTAACAGTGTTACTTTTGGTCGCGTTCAGCGCGATAAAATACCAACTCGCTTTCAGTAGACTCGTCCGCGTTAAAGCGATAACCACCGGCGTTAAATTGGCGCAGTTCAGCCACTGTTTTTGGTTGCTCAGTCATAATGTACCGAGTCATCATACCGCGTGCTTTTTTCGCCCAAAAACTAATCACTTTGAATTGACCGTTTTTCTCATCTTTGAATACCGGTGTAATAACACGCGCATTTAAGCGTTTCAGTTGCACACTGGAAAAATATTCCTGTGATGCCAAGTTGATGACGATATCAGACTTAATCGTATCTAAATCTTCATTCAACATGTCGGTGATTTCGTCACCCCAAAACTCATAAAGGTTACGCCCACGCGCAGTGTCTAACTTGGTACCCATTTCGAGACGGTATGGTTGCATCAAGTCCAATGGCCGTAATACACCATATAGACCCGACAATATGCGTAAATGTTCCTGAGCATATGAAATTGCATCTTCAGAAAGTTTTTCGGCGGCGAGACCTGAATAAACATCGCCGTCAAAAGCATAGATTGCAGGGCGAGCGTTGTTGGTCGTAAACGGAGTATGCCACTCGGTAAATCGAGCGGCATTTAATCCTGCCAATTTATCGCTAATCTTCATCAGCTCGCTGAGCTGCTGCGGAGATAAAGCCTGGCAACGATCCACCAGCTCTTGGGCCCGCTCCAACATACGCGGCTGACTGTGCTTGTCAGTCGGTAAAGGACTGTCGTAATCCAAATTTTTAGCAGGTGAAATGACTACCAGCATAATTATCTCCGTTTTATTCTTGCCGCGCCTGTTAAGGCATTGGTTCGAGGTCTTCGCCCTCTTTCTCTACTTCTGGTGGCATTAAGTCTTCACGGCTAACACCTAACGCTAAGGCGAGCGAACTGGCAATGTAAATTGATGAATACGTACCAATTACTACACCGAATAATAATGCTGTAGCGAAACCGTGAATTAACTGACCGCCTAATAAGAATAAAGCAGTTAATACCAGCACCGTTGTTAATGACGTGATCACTGTGCGGCTCATGGTATCGGTTAGTGCGCCATCGATGGTTTCTTCAGAAGTACCCTTGTGGTACTTACGGAAGTTTTCTCGAATTCGGTCACAGACCACCACGGTATCGTTTATCGAGTAACCAATTACAGCAAGTAAAGCTGCTAATACGGTAAGATCAAACTCTAAACCTAAAACGGAAAATAAACCCAGCGTGATAATAACGTCGTGCGCCAAGGCACCTACCGCGCCAAGCGCTAATCGCCATTCGAAGCGAATCGCAATATAAATGAGAATACAAATTAGAGCGGTCAACATGGCTAAACCGCCCTGTTCCGTTAATTCATCACCCACTTGCGGCCCAACGAATTCAATTCGGCGCATTTCCACTGCACCGTCACTTTCAGTGCGCAAAATGGATAGAATTTCGTTACCCAACTGCTGCGCTTTCACACCTTCTTGCGGTTCCACGCGAATCAACACGTCTTGTTGGGTACCAAAGTTCTGTACAACGGCACCACCGAAACCATTGGCATCTAGTGATTTACGAATCGCAGGTAAATCCGCTGATGTTTCATAACCCACTTCAATGACGGTACCGCCAGTGAAGTCTAAGCCCCAGTTCAGCTGATTAACGCTCAAGCTTACAATGGACGCGATTATCAATAGGCCACTGAATATCCATGCGCCAAAACGAAAGCGCATGAATGGAAGTGTTTTGTTTGCTTTAATTAACTCGTGCATAAATTCCCCTTATACCGACAACTTATCGATGCGTTTGCCACCCCAAACAGCGTTGATAACTGCACGGGTACCGACAATTGCGGTAAACATCGAGGTGATAATGCCGATTGCTAACGTTACGGCAAAGCCTTTCACTGGGCCGGTGCCGATAGCAAACAAGATAACTGCAACAATCAAGGTGGTTACGTTCGCGTCCATAATGGTTGAGAATGCACTGTCGTAACCATGATGTATCGCTTGCTGCGGGCTGCGTTTCGCTTTTATTTCTTCGCGTATTCGCTCAAATATAAGTACGTTAGCGTCGACCGCCATACCAACCGTAAGTACGATACCTGCCATACCCGGCAAGGTAAGCGTTGCACCTGGAATCATCGACATAACGCCAATAATCAGTACCAGGTTTGCAGTAAGCGCAAGGTTTGCCACCAAACCAAACTTTTTGTAGTAAACCATCATAAAGGCAACAACCAACAAGAAGCCCCAGATAATTGCCTGTGTGCCTAGCGCGATATTCTCTTTACCCAAACTTGGGCCCAAGGTGCGCTCTTCGACAATCTGAATTGGCGCAATCAACGCACCAGCACGCAATAACAACGCAAGGTTTTGCGCTTCTTGCTGTGAACTGATACCGGTAATACGGAAGTTACTGCCCAAGCGTGATTGAATGGTTGCAACGTTAATAACTTCGGCATGGCGTTCAAACACAATACGGTCGTTTTCGTCACGCTCACCAGTGGCCTTAAACTCGATAAATAAGGTTGCCATTGGCTTGCCGACGTTATCACGCGTGGCCAAAGACATTTTGTCGCCACCGGCGCCGTCTAAGGAAATACTGACTTGCGGGCGTTGATTTTCGTCGAAGCCTGAACTGGCGTTGACAATGTGGTCACCCGTAAGAATCACGTCTTCACGCAGTAAGGTGTTACCGCCGTTGCGATTTGGGAACAGCTCAGCACCAAAAGGCACGCGCCCCATCTCGGCGTCACGTAGGCTATTTTCGTTGTCAACCAGACGAAACTCCAGCGTTGCGGTCGCGCCAAGTATTTCTTTAGCGCGCGCAGTGTCTTGAACACCCGGAAGCTGCACCACGATGCGATCAGCACCTTGGCGCTGAACCACAGGTTCTGCAACACCCAGTTCATTCACACGGTTTCTTAAAATGATGACGTTTTGAGAAATCGCGTAGTCTTGAGTTTCTTTTAATTTCGCTTCAGTCATACGAAGACGCAGTGTTTGGCTGCCTTCTTCTTCGATGAGCGTATAACCTGGATAACGGTTATCTAAGTACTGCTCTGCCGCCGCATAGTCTTCACTGGTGCGCAGCTCAACCACCACATCACTGTCTTGACGACGAATGCTGGTAGAACGAATACGCTCTTCACGCAGTTCGGCGCGCACTGTGTCACGCATTTGATCTTGAATTTTGCGTGTGGCTTCTTGCATGTCCACTTCCATTAAGAAGTGAACACCACCACGTAAATCAAGGCCCAGCTTCATTGGCTCAGCACCAAGATCAGCAAGCCAATCCGGTGTGGCCGGCGCTAAGTTTAACGCCACAATGTAATCGGTGCCTAAATCACGCAAAATCTCGTCACGGGCCTGTAACTGCTCAACGTCAGAGTTAACACGCACCAAGATTTGATCATTCTCAAGCGTGACACCTTTCGGTTGTATTTCCAGCCGTTCCAAGGTTTGTTCAACAGTGCCTAGCGTATCGGTTGTAATCGAGGCATTTCGGCTGGCGGAAATTTGCACCGCATAGTCTTCACCGTAAATGTTCGGCAACGCATACAAGGCAGCCACCGCCAAAATAGCGATGACCATCAGGTTTTTCCAGAGCGGAAACTTATTTAACACGTTAAATCCTTATCTCATGTTACAGAGACTTCATCGTACCTTTTGGCAGTACTGCGGTAACTGCTGATTTTTGCACAGTTACTTCCATACCTTCAGCAACTGCAATCACCATAAAGTCTTTATCTTCAGCGATTTTAGTAATGCGGCCAACGAAACCACCGTTCATCAATACTTCATCACCTTTACCGATGTTTGAAATAAGTTCTTTGTGCGCTTTAACGCGTTTGGCTTGTGGACGGTAGATCATGAAATAAAAGATCAAACCGAACATAACCAACATGAAAATAAGTTCCATACCGCCGCCTTGAGGTGCGCCGGCTTCTTGTGCGTATGCTGTTGGAATTAAGAAATCCATGAATATCCCCTTTCTGTATTTTTAAGTTGTTGAGGTTAGAGATGGGGCTAAATGTAGTGCAAACAAGCCCAATTCTCTAATTTTTAATGAATGGCGGGCATTCTAACGAATTTCTGCTTAAATAGGGAGAAAATTGACGTACACTGAGTGTTCAGTGAGCGCAAATAATTGGAAGAACAACGATAATATGGACCTAGCGACGCTATTTTATTGGATTGACCATTTAGGTGTGGCCGTTTTTGCGGTTTCTGGCACCCTGTTGGCCTTTCGCAAGAACATGGACGGTTTCGGCGTGATTGTTCTTGCCACGGTAACCGCCATTGGCGGCGGCACCACGCGCGATCTCATTCTCGATATGCCGGTATTTTGGGTGTATGACCCCAACTATCTATACACCGTTGCTTTAGCCGCATTAGTCACTATTTTGTGGCTGCGCTACAAAGATTACATTCATCAAAAAACCTTACTTTTAGCCGATGCTGTGGGTGTTGGCTTCTTCACCGTCATGGGCGCGCTAAAGGCTTTAGAAGCAGGTTTTTCACCGTTAATCTGCATCATTATGGGCACGATGACGGCCTGTTTCGGCGGTATGCTTCGCGATGTACTCGCGCGCGATGTGCCCATGGTACTAAAAGGTGAGCTGTACGCCACAACGTGCCTGATAGGCGCTACCGTTTTTGTGTTTATTGCACCCTACTCGCAACTGCTCGCAATTGTGGTTGGCGGGGTAACAACCATTCTCATTCGGCTGGGCGCAATTCGTTGGCAATGGTCGCTCATTGTATTTCATGAGCACAACGACGGGCACCGTTAACCATGCTAAGTACTGGCGTTGCTATACTGCTTGCCATTGCCTATATCGCAATTCTATACAGCATCGCCTACCGCGGTGAACGTAAACCACCGAACCAAGTTAAACCCTACCGTTACGCACTAGCCCAAGGCATTCACTGCACCACCTGGGCGTTCTACGGCACCATTACACAATCTGCCCACTACGGCTGGTCAGTAGCGCCAACCTATGTTGGTGCCATGCTGGTGTTTCTGTTTGCGCACCGTATTCAGATGCGTTTGCTGCACGTGTGTAAGCAACAAAACCTTACCTCAATTGCCGATGTTATCAGCCACCGATATGGCAAATCGCCGACACTTGCCTTGGCGGTGGCGCTTATCGCCCTTATCGGTATTGTGCCCTATATTGCGCTGCAATTACGCGCGGTAACCGGAAGTTTTGCAGCTGTAACCGGCTTAGCCGACAAACCGCTCCCGTGGTTTGGTGATATTGCCGCTCTCGTTGCGCTGGCCATGATGATGTTCGCAATTTTATTTGGTACGCGCCGCATGAGCCTTGCTGAGCAACACTCGGGACTTATGGATGCTGTCGCATTTGAGTCCGTGGTGAAGTTACTGGCGTTTATGGGTGTGGGTATCTACGTAAGTTATTCGTTATTTGATGGCGTTGCCGATGTGTTCTTGCAGGCCGCTCAGTCAGCACAAGTCAGTTCTGTATTGGAAGGTCAGCCAAGCGGTGGGTTCGTTTATTTAACCCATATTTTATTGGGCGGCATTTCAATGTTTTGCCTACCGCGGCAATTTCATGTCAGTTACATTGAAAATACTGACCCAGAAGAGCTCAGGACCGCACGATGGGCTTTTCCGCTGTACTTGTTCGCGATTAATTTGTTTATCTTACCCATCGCACTTGCGGGTTTACTGATGGTTCCGGAAGCCGCTCAGTCCGACACCTTTATGATTTCGGTATTATTGCAAGCCGATACCCCATGGATAACCACAGTTGCGTTCATTGGCGGCTTAGCGTCCGCCACAAGTATGGTTATTATCGCAACCCTGGCACTCAGTATTATGATGTCTAACGACGTGGTGATGCCGTTTTGGTTGCGTGCAACCAAGCGCAAACTGCGTAATGTTACCTTCACCCCGAAACGTATATTACGCATTCGCCGCACCACCATCGCGGTTATTATCTTGCTGGCGTTTGGCTTTCACAAACTCACCGAAGCAAATTTACCCTTAGTCAACGCTGGCCTATTGTCTTTGGCGTTGCTGGCACAACTTGCGCCAGCACTGCTTGGTGGCTTGGTTTGGCAACGTGGTAACAAAGCTGGCGCCAGTATTGGCATAGCGGTTGGTACCGCCATGTGGTTATGGTTGCTATTTATCCCGTCTATCCAATTGAACCGCGGTTTGTCTGACGTTGACTTAAGCTCAGGGGTACTCGCCAGCTTAGGTGCCAATCTCGTTATCTACATCGTGTTTTCTTGGCTCATCAAGGCCAACTCTGTTGAGCAACAGCAGCACCGTTTGTTTACTGACCCAACCGGTGGCCACCCAGAGCTGTATCAACATCAAGCGATTTCGTGGGGTCGGTTGCGCCAGTTGTTAGCGCGTTTTTTTGACTCTATTGAACTGGAACGTCTCAGTGAGCGGTTAAACCATGACTTAACCACCGCCCCAGCCGATGAATTGGTGCCGGGAACTCTTTTGGCACGTATAGAGCGTGAACTTTCTGCAGTCATAGGTAGTGCCGCCAGCCGCATCTTACTTGATACGGTAACGCAGCAACCGACTGTGCCCATTGCGCAAGTTGTAACCTGGGCCACCGAAGCGTCGCAGCTTTATAAGTTCAACCGCGAACTGCTGCAAGCGTCGGTTGAGAACATCCCGCAAGGTATTAGTGTTATTGATCAAGACTTACGGTTAGTGGCATGGAATCACCGTTATGTTGAAGTATTTCAATATCCGCCCGGATTCTTGCAAGCAGGCATGCCGGTCGCCGACTTGCTTCGCTACAATGCGAAGCGCGGCTTAATTAATGCTGACGCGAATTCTGATCTTGATGATGAAGTTGACAAGCGCATCAATTATTTACGCCAAGGCAGTGCCTACCGCTACCAGCGCCAGCAAGGCGATCATGTCATTGAACTGCAAGGCGCACCGATGCCGGGTGGTGGTTTTGTGACAACCTATACCGATATCACTGAATTGGTACAGGCTCAACGTGCGCTTGAAAAAGTGAACATTGAGCTGGAACAACGCGTTGCCGATAGAACCGCGCAGTTATTGGAAGCAAAACAAGCCGAAGAGCGCGCTCACCAAAGTAAATCGCGCTTTTTCGCGGCGGTAAGTCACGACTTAATGCAGCCCTTTAACGCTGCAACCCTATTTTGCGATATGTTGGCCCAACGGCTAACTGACGAGCCCGCGCAACTTGCCCGGCAAATACAGCAGTCGCTGCACAATGCGGAAGAATTGCTAACCATGCTACTGGAAATGACGCGCCTGGAAGCCGGAAACCTTCCGGTTAATCAGCAGTTGGTTGCATTGCATGACATTATTCAACCCTTGGTGGACAGCCAGCAGGTTATTGCTGCAGATAAAGCCATTCAAGTACGCTATGTACCAACCCGCGCGCAACTCACCACCGACCGCAAAATGATCAGCCGCATTGTGCAAAATCTGCTGTCGAATGCTGTGCGTTACACCGACCAGGGTAAAATTTTAATCGGCGCAAAACGCCGGGAAAACTCGCTTCAGCTTAAAGTTATCGATACCGGACGCGGCATACCTAATGATCAACGCAATAAAATTTTCAAAGAGTTTCATCAGGTTAATCAAAGTGGCGATAACCCCGGCTTAGGTCTTGGCCTCGCCATTGTGGAGCGCATGTGCCGGCTGTTGGATATTCCTTTATCGCTTGAATCTCAAGTTGAGCGCGGCACCGTGTTCACACTTACTTTTCATAACGTTACTTGGCAACGCCAATTATCGCGCACCCGAGCAAACGCCCCGGCGGCTTCTGAGATGTTCTTACAAGATATTCGCGTGTGGCTGCTCGACAATGACGCTAGCGTATTACAAGCGATGGCGCAGTTGTTTGAAAGTTGGGGAGCAACGGTTGCTACTGCAGCGAACCGAGACCAACTGCCGTGGAATTCGGCGCAACCAGATTTGCTGGTGTTTGATTACCATCTTGATAATAACGATACGGGCATTAACGTATTGCATGCGGTGCGCGAACATTTCGGCGATTGGCAGCTACCCGCAATAATCAATTCAGCCGACCCTGACGAGAACGTGCGCGAGCAAGTGATTGCCAACCACGCGTCATTCACGCCAAAACCCATTAAAACCGCAGCTCTGAAACGGCTTATTAAACGTCTGCTTCGGCGTTAAACCCTGACGAATTAAGCATTTGTTTAAAGATAATCCCGGCTTGAGTGCGGTTGATTACATTCAATTTACGCAAAATAGCCGAGACATGCTGCTTGATGGTGGTTTCTTGAACATTCAGTTCATGCGCAATTTGCTTGTTGAGCAAACCGTCTGCCAAGCATTCTAAAACGCGAAACTGTTGCGGGGTAAGCTGTTCCAATCGCTGTGCGAAATCAACATATTCTGTGGGCGACTCTGCGTCGACTGCATCACGCAAATATTCGGGTAACCAAGTGTCCCCCGCCAGCACGCTATGCACGGCCTGTTGCAATTCAACCAGTGGCATCGACTTAGGAATGTATGCGCTTGCCCCGAAAGCCATTGCTTGGCGAATTGTAGGAACCTGCTCATTCGCGGAGACAATCACAACGAGAATATCTGGATAGCGACTACGCAGTGACGTTAGACCGGTCAGCCCCTTGTTGCCAGGCATGGTTAAGTCCAGTAACACCAGTTCAATCTGTGGGTGTGCGTGAATTAATTCTAATAATTGCTCAAATGAGGCAGCTTCAAGAATAGGAGCATCCAGCGTTTCTGCTAGTGCTTGTTTTAGTGCAGCTCGAAATAATGGATGATCATCAGCGATAATTGCACGCGCCATGCCTGAACCTGATTGAATGGAAACTGAAGTGGTCATGCTAGCGCGTCCAAAGAAAAAAGTCAGTGGTTACCCGCAATCAATATCAGGTAACCACTGTATGGGGTTAGAACATACTGTTAGAACTTATACCCCACAGACAGGGAGATAGTACGCGGGTCACCGTAGTAACCAATGATTGTGTCTTCACCACCAAGGCCCGGGCCAGTGCGGTTTCCGTCAGCATCACGTGGTGCTGCGAAGTTGTAGCCAGCAAGACGATAAATCTTGTCGCCAATATTCTTCACATGCAAGCCAACGTTCCATTTGCCGTCATCAGATAACCAATTCAAGCTGGTATTGGCGAGGCTGTAGCCGCCCATATCAAGCATTGAAGGCACTTCGAAAATTTGCGTTTCGCTACGATACGCAAGGTTTCCGTTCCAGACCAACTGGCCAATACTGGTATCAAATGATTGGCTAAAGCCAACATTCGCACTCCACTCAGGTGTATTAGCAAACGACCAAATATCTGACACATCGGTATTTTCTTGAGCGACTGGGTCAAAGAAAATAACTGAATCAAATTCAGCATTTACATGGCCAATAGCAGCATTCACGTTCAGGCTATCGGTAACGGCTACTACCGTTTCAATTTCAAAACCTGAAACCGTCGCTTCAGCGGCGTTAAGCACTTGTGATGCAACACCAGCGGTTACAGCACGCTGAACCGTTACTTGCATATCTTGGTAGTCTGAGTAGAACACAGCAGCGTTTAACCGCATGCGGCCATCCAGCAAGTCAGACTTCATGCCAAACTCAAAGGTATCAACAATTTCTGGGTCATATGGGTTTTGTGCGTCAGGGTTCAGTGACACGTCAGCACGCATATCGACGCCGCCTGACTTAAAGCCATTGCTGTAGCTACCATAGAGCATCATGTCGTCATTCAGGCGATAGCTTAAACTTGCGTGTGGCGAGAAACGGCTCCAGTCAGCTTCAGTTGAAAAGTCTGAATTGACGATTAATGGCGCGCCCCAATCACCCGGTTGATTTAAGAAGTGAATGCCTAAATAGGTGTAGCGGTACACGTCTGCAGCTTTGTCGTCCTTGGTGTATCGACCACCTAAAGTTAGGGTAAGTGCATCGTTAAAGCGATACGTGCCTTGGCCATAAAGCGCTTGGCTTTCGGTATCAACACAACCACCCGTGTCCAGGGTTAAGCCCAACTGCGGCAATACAGTACCGAAGTCACCACAGGCTTCACCGTCATAAAAATACAAACCACCAACAAAGTCGAAATTGTCATTGTTGGTATACAAAGCTTGGATTTCTTGGGTGAACTGCTCATCTTGATAGATTGCAGGCACTAACAGCGCGCCGGCGCCGGTTGAGTCAAAGTCGATGTTGGTGTCGGTATACCCTTCACGACCCGCAGTAATTGACTTCAGCGTTAGGTTTTCGTTGACGTTCCAATCGATAACCGCTGACCAACCCTCGGTTTCAACCAAGTTCTCAACTGGCATGGCGATGTTTGAATCATAAACGTCGTCGTATGGTTCTTCACCTGTCAACTGACTGCTGGTTAACCGGTAGCCACCCTTCGGATTGGATTCATCTTTGGTTTTGTCATACGAAAGCTTCACGGACAGGTCATCTGTCACCAGCCATTTTGCACTTAAGCGACCAGTCATCACGTCTTTGTTGTAGTTCTCGTCACCGGTATTAACGAACTCGCCGTAACCGTCACGTTGCAACGATGCAATTGCACCGCCGACAAAGAAGTTGTCTGACAGCGCTGTTTGACCAGAGATCTTGATATCACGCTGCCCATAGGTACCCACTGTACCTTGCAGATTTAACTCGTTATAGCCTGTTAATTCTTTGGTTACGTATTTCATTGCGCCACCAATGGTGTTCTTACCATAGAGTGTGCCTTGTGGGCCGCGCAGTACTTCAATACGCTCAATGTCGAATACTTCTAATACCGCACCTTGCGGACGCGCAACATAAACATCGTCAATGTAAACACCAACGCCTGGCTCAAAACCCCAAAGCGGATCTTGCTGGCCAACACCGCGAATATAAGCGGTTAGCGTTGAGTTGGTGCCACGGCTAACTTGCATGGTTGTGTTCGGCACCCGCTGTTGCAGTTCAGTGATGTCTTCGACACCGATTTCTTCGAGATCATCGGCGCTGAAAGAACTGACTGAAACCGGAACATCTTGAATGCTTTCCGATTTACGACGCGCTGTAACTTGAATACGCTCAAGCCCTTTAAATTCGTTTTCATTTGTTTGCTCTTCTTGCTGAGCGTATGCAGGCACCGCCATTACTGAGGCGATAGTGGCTGCAAGCAGCGAGCGGCGAAAAATGGGTTGACTCATGATGTCGTTCTCCCGGATTGTTAAGTTGTTTTGTATGCTGTTGTTTTATTTATATATCAGTGCAACGAAAGCAAACTGTTGTCATGGCTTATGTACCCTAGCTTAAAGTTTTGCTTTTGTATTCTGTACGTTAGTACTATGTAAAAAAAACAGCGATTGCCGCATGATACTTTCCATCACCGCAGCGCTTCAGGTCATGGTACCCCCTGAAACAACCTTCAAAGAGGTAATGCATGTTAAGCATGATTGGACTCGTAGGCGGATTAGTCCTACTTATCGTTCTAACTTTGCGTGGAATGAATTTATTTATAAGCGCGCCCTTGTGCGCAGTTTTGGTCGCTTTATGCAGTAACGTTCCGCTGTTTCAAGGTGAGCTCAACTTCGTAAGCGCCTACATGGATGGCTTTGCCAGCTTTGTCGCCGCTTGGTTTTTTATGTTCTTGCTGGGTTCTATCTTTGGCAAGTTCATGGAAGACACAGGTGCAGCCGACAGTGTTGCGAAGTGGATTATCACTAAACTTGGCCGTAAACGTGCCATGTTAGCTGTGGTCTTAGCCTGTGCCATTCTCACTTATGGCGGCGTTAGTGTATTCGTGGTCGCGTTTTCAGTTTACCCGATGGCCTTAGCGCTCTTTAAAGATGCCAATTTACCGCGTCGTTTTATTCCTGCCGCGCTCGCGTTCGGTTCAGTAACCTTTACCATGACATCAGCGGGCTCGCCTGAAATACAAAACTGGATTCCAATTCAATACCTTGGCACCTCGCCTTACGCAGCATGGGAAGTCAGCTTGTTCGTTGCGGTGCTCATGGCCTTGTTCGGTTACTGGTGGCTGAGCAAGTTAATTGGTCGTGCGGTCGCTAATGGCGAGAGCTTTGAAGTGCGTGCTGATGATCCGAAGAACATCGAACGCCAATTACCCTCACCTATTAGTGGACTGGTACCTCTGGTCGTGGTGCTCTCGTTAAGCTTTCTTTTTCACGAAGAACTGAAGCAGAACGCCCTCATTATTGCTCTGTCCGGCGGCGTTTTATCGCTCGCTATTATTAACCACAAGTACTTTCAGAATATTTCGCAAGCACTGACAGAAGCATCTACCGGCGCTCTGGTTGCCATAGGTAACACAGCTGCTGTTGTTGGCTTCGGTAGCATTGCGAAAGTAACGCCGGCATTTGAACAAGCCGTTGCCGTTATGACCAATTTACCCGGCAATGAACTGGTCGGTGCCGCAGTGGCGGTGAGTGTTATTGCTGGTTTAACCGGCTCCGCTTCTGGTGGTCAGGCGATTGCGTTGCCGGTACTTGGTCCGCATTACCTTGACGTTGGTGTGAACCCTGACCAATTGCACCGTATTGTCGCGATTTCTTCAGGTGCGCTCGATTCGTTGCCGCACAACGGCTATGTGGTTACAACCATTCGCGGTATCTGTAAAGAAACCCATCAAGCCGCTTACTGGCCCGTTGCGGCAGTAACTGTGGTGGTGCCGTTTGTTGGATTAGCTGTGGCAATTGGCTTGTTTATTTGGTGGTAGTAGGTACCAAGGAACTTATATGTTTGAAACAACGACACAATCGAGCCCGATATTAGCGGGCGAAGCGCAAAATAGTCAGCTGATGATTATTGATTTACTGCGTCATGCCATACGGCGCCACCCACAACAAGAAATTGTGTCACACCGGCTTGAAGGCGATATACATCGGTATACGTACGCCGATTGCTATTCACGCAGTTGTCAGTTGGCGAATGCACTGCAGAGCCTTGGTATTGCGCCGGGTGAACGCGTTGCAACTTTAGCTTGGAACACCTACCGGCACATGGAGCTCTATTACGCCGTAAGTGGAACGGGTGCTGTTGTGCATACGGTTAACCCACGTTTAATGGCGGACCAGATTCGGTGGATTTTAGATGACGCCCAAGCCAGCTGGCTATTTATTGATTTGTGCTTCGTTGATTTGCTCCATGAGTTTGTCAATGAGTTGAAAACCGTAAAAGGTGTGGTGGTACTCGCGGACACCGACAGGCAGCCTGAACTCGACCATGTTTGGTTGCCCGTGCATAATTACGAAACCCTGCTTGCTGCGCAACCGAGTCATTTTGACTGGCCGACATTCCATCAAGACAGCGCCGCGCTGCTTTGTTATACCTCGGGCACAACCGGCAACCCCAAAGGTGTACTCACCTCACATCGCTCAACGGTGTTGCATGCCCAAGCCACTATGGGGCCCGAATTGCTCGACTTGCGTAACGACACCGTGCTCATGCCGATGGTTGCTATGTATCACGTGGGCGCTTGGGGCGCTCCCTATGCGGCACCGTTAGCGGGTTGCAAACTGGTATTGCCCGGTAATGGCATGTCGGGTGAAGCCATGTATCAGCTTATTAGCGAAGAGCAGGTTACTGTAAGCCTTGGAGTGCCCACCATTTGGCTTACGCTGCATAATCATTTGAGTACCCATAACCTGACCGTACCGAGCCTTGAGCGTGTTTGCGTGGGTGGTGCTGCCTCGCCATTGGGGCTGGTGAAAACCTACGACGAGAAATACGATGTTTACTGGCAGCCAATCTGGGGCATGACTGAAACAGGCCCATTGGCCAGCTCTGCGCCGCCTACGCCGCAGCTACTCGCCTTCCCTAAAGCTGAACGCTATGCCATTCAAACCACTGCTGGCCGTGCCTGTTTTGGGGTCGACATGGAAATTTTTGATGCTGAGGGCAATCTATTAGCGCACGACGGTATTACCTCGGGTGAACTGAAGGTTCGTGGGCCTTGGATTACCAAAAGCTATTTTCAACGGGATGACCCCGAAGCGTTTGCTGACGGTTGGCTTGCCACAGGCGATATCGCGGTAATTGACGCGAACGGCTACATGAAGGTTGTGGACCGTAAGAAAGACGTGATTAAAAGCGGCGGTGAATGGATCAGCTCGCTGGAAATCGAAAATATTGCCAGCCAACACCCGGCTGTCAATGAAAGCTGTGTCATTGGTGTAAAACATCCAAAGTGGGACGAACGTCCTTTACTGTTGCTGGTGGCGAATAGCGGACACACCATCGATAAAACTGAAATCTATCAATTTATGGCAGGTAAAATCGCGAAATGGTGGACACCCGACGACATTGTCGTGGTGGAAAGCCTACCGCACACCGGCACTGGCAAACTGATTAAAAACGAACTGCGTAAGCAGTACTTCAATTACCTTGTGGAGCAATCATCATGATTTTGCGAACACTTACAGCCCTGCTGCTTAGCGCCAGCCTGATAGCATGTGGTGCGGCTCAGGCTGATTTAATGGTCGAAAAACAATCGTTTACAACCAAAGACTTCTCTACCGTAAGTGGTGAAACTATTGCTGATGTTACCGTTGGCTGGGAAGCCTACGGTGAGCTTAACGAAGCAAAAGATAACGTGATTCTGATCACGCATTTCTTTTCCGGCAACAGTCACGCTGCAGGCAAGTATACGGCGAATGATCCTCAGCCAGGTTACTGGGATGCGATTATTGGCCCGGGCAAAGCGATTGATACCGATAAATATTATGTGATTAGCTCAGACACCTTGGTCAACGCTTTCCCGCATCTACCGCACGTTATTACAACGGGCCCGGCTTCTATGAATCCAGCAACCGGAAAGCCGTATGGACTCGATTTCCCCGTAGTAACTATTCGTGATTTCGTGAATGTGCAGCATGCCTTGGTGCAAAGTCTCGGCATTGAAAAGCTACATGCCGTGGTTGGGGCATCAATGGGCTCGTTGCAGGCCATCGAATGGGCATCGGTTTATCCGGATATGGTAGAGCGCATGGTATCGGTGATTGGTACAGGTGCTATGGATGCCTGGACCATAACTGCATTGGAGCATTGGGCGCGACCTATTAAGCTCGACCCGAACTGGAACCAAGGTAATTATTATGATGGCGAGGCACCATTAACCGGTGTGACCAATACGCTAGTGATGATCACGCAACAAGCGATGCACCCTGTAGCTTTTAATCAAACGTCACCACAACAAGAGGTATTGCCAAAATCTGCGCTTGAAAGTGTTATGAACGGCTTACCCGCAACTGATTTTTGGTTTGGCGCAGCTGCAAAAAATGCCCCACTGGCCGATGCGAATCACTTGCTCTATCTGGTTAGAGCCAATCAACTCTTTGTTGCTGGGCATGACACAGACTTAGCCACCGGCTTAGAAAAAATTAAAGCTAAAACGCTCTTTTTACCAGCCAAAAACGACTTGTTGCTGCAGCCTTATTTAGCTAAGCAGACGGTCGAGATTTTGAAAACCCAAGGCAAGTCACCACAATATCACGAAATTGAAGGTACTTTTGGTCACCTTGACGGGGTATACAACATTCAGTCGAAAGCGAATGTGCTGGCTGACTTTATTAACGAATAACGTTTTAAGTAGCAGGTTAGAAGAAAAACACCGGCACATAGCCGGTGTTTTTTTATCAGTGCGTTACGTTCATTAGCTGCCAATGACACCCTTCAACTTATCTTTAAGCTTGTCCTCAATTGCACTCTCAAATTTTGCTTTAAGCAATTCCTGCAGTTTTGCATCACGCTGTTCAGCGTTGCTAAGCAACTCTGAGATACCGTCAAGCTCACCTTCGTTGGCACCTAAAAAGCCGCCTGATTGCTCTTGCAACTGACTCCGTAAATCGGCCAATTCAGTTTTACCTGCCTCAAGCGCTGACGCCTTCAACGCACTACCGAGTTGGCGGTCGAGATCTGAGCGAAACGCAAATTCAGGAGCTGTCAGCGTGCCACTAATATCCGCATTAATATCAAGACGCGACAGTTGACGTAATACTGATGCAATAACTTCTGCCCAACGGTTTTCCGCCGCAGCGTCTAACTGCATATCAGACAAACGTACAGTACCACCGCCATCAAACATACTGTCACGCAGTGATACTGCACCTTCTGAATCCAGCAAAGCGGCGACAATATTTGCCATAAATTCACTTTGCTCACTCAATTGCACATTATCAAGTCGGATGCCTTTAACCTGCCACTGTTGTTTCGCATCGATACCGGCCGCTGTAAGGGCAAGCTCACCATTTAAATTCAAGGATTGCCACAAATTGGAATTATCTGCGCGAGCAACAAACGTCGTCGGCTGCCCCAACTGTTCGTGTTGATGGGTGATATTCGCCCAGTTCACATCCAGTATTGTTTCGTTCCACGCAAACTCGGTTTTAGCTTTTTTGATAAGAAACGAAGGCGGTTCATTCGCGTCACTAAAATCAAACCAAATGCCCTCGCCACGTTGTGGCTTCACTAAGGTTTCATCGGCTGAACGCGCCAGCATTGGCGCTAACTGTTCATAGGCCAACAGAATATATTGACTCCATTGACGCATTTGTTCGCCAAATAATACCGCTGTAATTTCAGTCAGCCCCGCGCTATTAAGCTGCATCAGTTCTTGCGCCCGCTCTAAGTCTTGTGCCGGCGCGGCCTTAACAGCTGCAAAATCAGCCTTAACTTTATCCAACGCTGTTGTTGCCGTTTCTTTAATAGCCTTCAATTGTGTTCTATCAGCTTCAAACTTTTCCTTCAGCGCTTCAAACTCTTCTCGTTTTGCCTTCAATTGCTCTGATGTTTTAATTTCAGCACTGGTAATTTTCTTCAGTTCAGCCTCATAAGCTTTTAGGTCTTCGGCGGTAGGTATATTCCCGCGAACTTCATTGATGCGCGACTTCTGCTCAGACAGTGTCGCTTTGGCCTGCTCAATTGCTGCAGGCGTTTTTAAGTCCAGCCGTGCCACAATGTCATCGACATTGGGCATATTAAGATTTAAAGCAGCAAGACCATCACTTGCCCAGCCTTTCATTGCGTCTTTGTCAGGTATTTGGTACACGTCACCTGTTGTTGAGCGCGGCTGATGCACCCGAATACCGGTACTCACCACGTTCTCGAAGTGAAAACGACCCATCAAAAGCTGCTCAACGTTCAGATCAGCGGTCACATCCCGAATCACTAAACGGTTGAAGTCCGGTTGTGCGGGATCAGTCACCTGAATACCCGTAATTGTCACACCAAGTGGGCTCCAACTGTGGTCAACTGATTCAATATTCACTTCAGCACCATTTAAGGTGCCCACAGAGCGCTCAAGCGTCCATTTGATGATGGTGTCGAGTAATAACCAGGAAAATGCCGCTAACAGCGCGCAAATAATCAGGAATGCCGCTAACCCAGGCCAGCGTATTGCACTGCGACGTACGTGAGTTGGGTTGGTCTTTGTCGTTGTCATGTTCATTACCCCCGTATGCCAGAGTAAATGGCCCAAAATCGATTGGCTTTAAGCATTTGCACCAGTTTCAATCGGTTGAACCAAGCCTGAATGCGCTTACGATATTGCGTGATAATAAAGAAGCTGGCGAACAACAAAATCGGGGCAAATGCCAAGCTCACTAATACACTACCCAAGGTGAGGCTGTGCTGAAATTGCAGGACGCGCCAAAATGCTGACTGGTACAGCGATTGCCACAGCGGCTGCCAACTCTCATGCGCAAGCAGATAAAAGCCGACTTGGTGAAACCAAGGATCAAGTAAGTAAGCAACGCCAGAACAAATGACAAAACTCAATATAAAGCCAGTTAAATTAATCCGAAACAACAATGCAATGAGCAGAATCACTAAGTTGTGTACGCGCCAAAGTGGCGTAAAGCCCATCATCATGCCGAGTACAAAGGCAAATGCTAATGCCCAAGCGCCAGACTCGGAATTCAGTGCCTTCAAAAATTTTGCCAGTAGTGTAAGCATAACAACGTACTCCGAACTATATTTGTAGGAACAAGAATAGCTTACCCGCCGTCATTCGGCTATTTTTGTCACGTTTTTTTGCATTTAAAATATATTTTTTGAAGCCCTTGTGTTTTGATCAAAATAGGAATAAAAAGGCGCGGCAAACACGCATTGGAGCACTCATGCAAAACTCAGCTTTAATCATTCTTGACGATATCACTGATTGGCAGCCGTACTACCCAAGCCAGTCCACTGTAACCTCGAGTGAGTACTTACTTCAGACCTCAAGCAAAAGCCGTACACAAATTTTAAATTTATGTGGCGACTTGAGCTATTTGTCCACCGGCTATTACGTTAGTTTGCTTGCTGAGGCCCGCGGACAACGTGTGCTCCCATCCGTGACAACAATTAATGACTTGGCGAATTTCAATCATTACCAGTTGCTCTTGGCCAATACCGACAAGCAGCTGAGCAAGTACCTCGGGAACGTGGACAAATCCGTTCCTGTGCGTATTTTGATTTGCTTCGGCCAAACCGAAGAGCCGCTGCTGAGTAGCTTCGCCCGTCAGATTTTTGACCGTTACCCGTGTCCGATAATCTGGGTTGAGTTTAGTTATCAAGGGCGCTGGTTTATTAATCAACTTGGTGCTGGTGCTCTGCCTGACTTATCCGACGAGCAGCAAACTTTTTTTGGTAACGCTCTGGATAGTTTCAGTAAGCGGGTATGGCGCAAAGCGCGTGCACCAAAAGAATATCGCTATGACTTAGCTATTTTGCATGACCCGAATGAATTTATCCCAACCAGCGATAAAAAGGCTCTGCAGCGCTTTATCAAAGCCGCAAAAGAAGCGGATATTGATGCTGAGCTCATCACTGCTGATGATTACAATCGCTTGCTTGAGTTTGATGCGTTATTTATTCGCGAAACAACACGTATTAACCATTACACCTATCACTTTGCTAAAAAGGCTGAAGCCAACGGCATGGTTGTTATCGATGCACCGCATTCAATTTTACAGTGCGCAAATAAGGTGTTTTTGAAAGAGTTGCTGGATAAACACGAAATACCAACGCCACGAACCGAGCTACTGCTTAGCCAACAGGAAATTGATTACGCCCAAATTGGCGAACGCTTGGGTTACCCTGTGGTACTAAAAATTCCGGATGGGTCGTTTTCAATTGGCGTTGAAAAGGCGGAATCAGAAGAAGAATTGCGCCGTATTGCCGACGAACTATTCAATAAATCGACCATATTACTGGCACAGGAGTTTGTAAAAACCGACTTTGATTGGCGTATTGGTATCTTGAACAATCGCCCTATCTACGCCTGTAAGTATTTTATGGCGCGGAATCATTGGCAAATTTATAACCATGCTAGCGGCACCAGTCGCTCAAAGTCAGGCGGCTTTGAAACCGTGGGTGTGCATCAAGTTCCTAAAGACGTGGTGAGAACCGCTCTGCAGGCCACCAAACTTATTGGTGATGGTTTGTATGGGGTTGATATGAAGGTTACCAGTAAAGGTCCTGTAATCATCGAAATCAATGACAACCCGTCGATTGATTCGGGCGTTGAAGACTTATTACTCGGCGATGAGCTGTATCACATTATCATGCGAGATTTTGCACGGCGCCTGGACGAAAAATAAGATGAATGCAGCCCCTGCATGGCAATTTCGTGAAGCAACGCTCAAAGATGTTGATAACTTGGTTGCTCTTGAGCATCGTTGTTTTGAATACAGCCGCATGGGAGCCCGCAGTTTTAAGCGTTTACTGGCGGCCCCTAGCGCGCATATTTACGTGTGCGAGCAAAATGGCGTTCTGCTCGGCTATTACTTGTCGCTTACGCGTAAAAATAGCCGGCGCTGGCGCTTGTATTCCATCGCTGCTGCGCCCGAAGCACGGGGGACTGGGCTTGGGCGCGCATTGTTGGAGCATGCAATTGAAGTTGCTCGCAATAACGCAGCAATAAGTCTCAATCTAGAAGTGAAAACAGATAACGCAACGGCAATTCGCCTATACGAAAAATTGGATTTCGCGGTGATTGATTTGTTACCAGAGTATTATGACGACGGCACTGACGGCTATCGTATGCGCTTAAGCTTTACTCACTAAATTATAAATCTGGGAAGTCGGTGAAAAAACCATCGACACCAAGCTCAGTCAACCATTGCTTCAACTGCTGATAGCTTTCCACGCCTTCGGGAAGGGCGTCAGCACGTAGCGTATATACATGAACTTGCAGTCCCGCAGCCTGAGCATTTTTAACCACGTCCGAAAATTTTGGTTTGCCATTTTCATCCAAACCCAAGTAAACGTGATTCACCCACACGCCAATGCCATGCGCATAACTACGGAGCGTTTCGAGTCCTGCAGCGGTACGCATGGTGTTGTAGTCAACCTCACTTTCATTCCAGCTGTTTTCGGCAATTAATTGAATCAGTGGAATCGAGGTCATAAACTCGCGTTTCAGTCGCCGCAGTACTTCCGGGTCAAAGCTTTGCAGGTAGATTGGTGCCGGTGGTTCAGCCTCGGTGAATCCATAACGCGCCAATACGCCCATGGTTGAGTTTACTAAATCGTATTCATGGTCTTTATGCCAGCGAGCACTTTTAAACTCAACATATAAGCCGCTGTCGTGGTCGCGGCTTCGATTGAGCCCCAAAATCAATTCAATTTGTTGCCCAAGTGACATAACGTGAAAGTGCCCTTGATCGCGCGCAAATCGCTTCGGATAGCGCTGTTCACCTTCTTTGTTACTGCGCTCAACCAGTTTAAGTTGTTGCAGCTCTGAAAAACTGAAGTCCATGACGTAATAATGCCCATTGGGGCGGTGCTTTTCGGGAAAAACATCACGGACATTACTGATCCGATCGAGTACCAGGTCGTGCAAAACAACGGGCACATGATCACGCGTTAAAACGACGTCCTGTTCGATAAAATCAGCATTTTGCGCATGGGCTATGGCAACTGCTGCCATCGAATGTTCGGGGGCATACCCCGACGCACCGCGGTGAGCAATGATTAATGGCTGTTTCGCCTGTTTTTCATGCTCTGCGACAGGCTGTGGCGGGGGCAAAAGC
Source organism: Pseudidiomarina sp. (assembly GCF_048267825.1). Lineage (NCBI taxonomy): Bacteria > Pseudomonadati > Pseudomonadota > Gammaproteobacteria > Alteromonadales > Idiomarinaceae > Pseudidiomarina > Pseudidiomarina sp. The sequence continues at coordinate 13,736 of NZ_JBLWWR010000013.1, read as the reverse complement.
ACAGGCATCGGCTCTACATCTAACTCTTGAGCAGCCACTTTCGGTGCATACGTAGCAGTAACTACGACAACCGAAATTACCATCAATAATCTGAACATTATTGTTTGTACCAAACTTTGTCACCTTGTTCACGATAGCGATTCAGCAGCACCTGAATTGGTTCAGCTTCGGTGCGCGCACCACGTTGCTTTAAGTATTCCGGATTGTATAGCTTACTGGCTGAACGTTCACCGAGGTCACAGGCAAAGGTCACAATCGTTTTACCTGGCCCGTTTAATAGTGCGGCCTGTAAAGCGCCAGCAACGTTCAAGCACGAGCTGCTACCCAGTACCAGCCCTTCTTCTTCAACAATAAAACGTGACAATGTCACCAAATCATCATCGGGTAAATTAACGGCTGCATCAATACGCGCCTGTTTAAAGTTTTCAACCAAACGCATGATACCGATACCTTCTGTAAACGAGCTGCCATGGCTGACATATTCGCCTGTTTTTAAGAAACTATAGATACCAGACCCATCAGGGTCCGCCAGCCAAACTTGTACTTTCTGATTGCGCTCTTTTAAATACTGTGACGTGCCCGCGATGGTGCCTCCGGTGCCTGCAACAGAAACCAGAATATCTATATTACCGTTGGTTTGCTCCCAAATTTCAGGGCCTGTTGTTAGGTAATGAGCCTTCGCATTACTGGTGTTTTCGAACTGATTGGCCCACCAATAATCGTCGCGCTGCTCAGCAAGACGGCGCGCCGTATGATAAAAGTGATTTTCGTTTTTAAAAGGTACCGGGTCGACCGTTTTCAGTTGCGCACCATGCAGCGTAATCATGCGCTCTTTTTCTTTACTTTGGTCATTGGGCATAACGGCCAACATGTGCAAACCAAACGAACGCGCCACCAGCGCCAGACCAATGCCTGTATTACCAGCGGTGCCTTCTACGACGGTCATGCCGGGCTTCAATTCACCGCGCGCCATCGCATCTTTAATAATTTGCAGTGCGGCCCTATCTTTAATGGAACCGCCTGGATTTTGTGATTCTAGTTTCACCCAAATATCGCAGCCCGTAAGCTCCGATAGAGAATTCAAGCGCAATAAATCGGTCTTGCCAATTAATTCGGCCGAGCGCTTAGCAACTTGCATGATGACTCCTTATCTATCAGCAGTAATTAGCGTAACGGTTGTTCTTGGTATGCATCACCGATGCATATCCAGCGCGCTGCACATTCATCGCTGGAGCCCTGTGTACACGCGCGCAACACAACGCGATTTGCACCCAAGTCAGCCGCAGCTATTTTCATTCTCAGCAAGGCTTCTTCCTGGGTCGGTTTTTCATTGAAGAATCGCGCTTGGCATGACGCGCCCTGCACTTCACCAAGGCTAACAAAACTCACATCGTTTCGTGATAGTTCGTAAGGGCGCATAAACTCCACAGTATCTGCCGCGCCTAAATCAAAATTGGATTGCTGCGCAGACCCCGCACAACCGCTAAGAACCAACACTGACAACGCCCACAGTAAATATTTCATAGATGTACCCTAGTCAATTTTATTCCACATTACGGCGCTACAGGCGCTATGTAAAGTTTGAATCATTATAAGTTAGTTCCAATTAAACCACTTATTAATTTGTGTTTGCTACACTTAGTCTCAAGCTACATCAAAGGAGATTTGCATGGCAAACGCGCAAGCCTTTATCGCAGAGCTACTGGCACCAGCCGATATTCAAATTAATGGGAATCGGCCTTGGGATATGCAAGTACGCCAAACGGACTTTCTCAACGATGTTTTAGCACGAGGTAACCTAGCTCTCGGTGAAGCCTATATGGCTGGAGACTGGGACTGTGATCAACTTGATGTATTCTTTTGCCGCCTGTTAGCTCATAAGGTTCATGAGCGTGTCAAACCGTCGCGGCTGCTCTGGCATCATTTAAAAGGCCGATTATTCAATCTGCAAAGTAAAAAACGTGCCTGGCAAGTCGGTGAACATCATTATGATCTCGGTAATAGGCTCTATCGCGCCATGCTTGATGAACGCATGGTGTATACCTGCGGTTACTGGGAACATGCACAAGACTTGAACCGCGCCCAACAAGATAAGCTCGAATTAGTGTGTAAAAAGCTACAGCTTAAACCCGGTATGAAAGTTCTCGATATTGGCTGCGGTTGGGGTAGCTTTATGAAGTATGCAGCGGAAAATTACGGTGTTGAATGCGTGGGCGTTACTGTTTCTAAAGCTCAAGTCGAACTGGGCGAACAGCTATGCCAAGGCCTTCCAATTGAATTTCGTTTACACGACTATCGCCAACTCAACGAATCCTTTGATGCGGTGGTTAGTATCGGTATGTTTGAACACGTCGGGCAGCGTAACTATCGCGAGTATATGAACGTGGCTGCCAACTGCCTCAACCCTGATGGATTATTTCTATTGCATACCATAGGGCGCAATCGCGACGTACGCGGCACCGACCCATGGATTAGCAAATATATTTTCCCCAACGGCGACTTACCAACCTTAGCGCACATTGATACCGCATCAAGAGACCTCATGTGCGCCGAAGACATACACAATTTTGGCGCCGATTATGACCCTACGTTGATGGCGTGGTATCAAAACTTTGAACGCGCGTGGCCCGAGCTTCAGCAACATTATGATGAACGTTTTTTTAGAATGTGGCGCTATTACCTGATGTCTTGTGCGGGCGCTTTTCGCGCCCGTGACTTACAAGTTTGGCAATGGGTATTTAGCAAAAATGCATACATTGGTGGCTACCGCCGCCCGAGCCTCAATAATGCATAACAGTTAATGCGCGTCATTAAAGTCGGTCATGAATATTTGCCATACTGACATAAATAGTGCGGCGACTAAGGGTCCTATCACGAAGCCATTAATACCAAACAGCGAGATACCGCCGATGGTGGAAAACAGCACCACATAATCAGGTAATTTGGTGTCACGACCAACTAAAATTGGGCGTAAAACATTGTCAGCCAGCCCAATAATAATGGCCCCATACGCCATCAGTACGGTCGCGCTAACCCACTCGCCTGTGGCATAAAGATACAAGCCCGCCGGAAACCATACCAAGGCAGCGCCTACAGCTGGAATCAGTGACAGGAACGCCATAATCACGCCCCACAATAGCGGTGCTGGAATGTCCAATAGCCAGAAGATGAACCCACCTAAAGCACCCTGCACTATGGCAACAACTAAGTTACCTTTAACGGTTGCGCGGGTTACCTCTACGAACTTTTCAAACAACGCATGTTCACGATCATCACCAATCGGCAATGCTTTGATCATGAGTTCTTTAATTGTTTGGCCGTCACGCAGTAAGAAAAATGCCAAGTACATCATTAGCGCCAAGCTAATTAGAAAACCAAAGGTGTTCTGACCAATGGTTAGTGTTTCTCGCGCAAGAAATTTCGACGTTGCCTGCACGCCACTGATAACTTGGTCGCGAATGTCGTTGGGATTAATTCCAAACTCAACTAACAGCTCGTCGATAATGGGGAATGCATCGCGCAGTTTTATCAGCATCTCGCGCGGATCAATATCACCTGAATCAAGCCGTTGATAGAGCTGGATACCTTCTTGAACAAATGCGGTTGTTAAGAAAATAACCGGTATCACCACAATCGTCATGCAAATCGCGAGCGTCACTAATGCGTTGGTGTTAGGCCGATGGCCCCAGTAACGCACCAATAGGTTTTGCAGCGGAAAGAAAATAACCGCAACAGCACATGCCCAGAAAATAGATGACCAAAACGGCTCCAAAATAAAACCAAAAGCTAATGTCACTGCTGCCAGTAATAATAAAAAGGCACGACGTTCCAATTGTTCGCGCATGCGTTGTCCTTGTTCTTTATTAGAATCGGGTTAATATTGACAACAAAACAACAGGTGAGCAAGCCATGAAAACAATTACAGACCATTTAGCCAGTTACGCAGCGTATCACCGTGATCGGCGCAATATTTTGACGCACTTAGTTGGTATTCCGATGATTGTTGTTGCGATTGTAATTTTGCTGTCGCGCCCGACTTGGATGATCAGTGACTTTATCCTGTCGCCTGCGATTATTGTCAGCGCCGTTGCGGCACTTTTTTATTTGAAGCTTGATATTGTGCTCGGTGTCATCATGACACTGTTGCTTGGTCTTTGTGTCTGGCTCGGTAGTCACGTTGCGCTGCTTGAAACATCACTGTGGTTGGCGTGGGGCATTGGACTCTTTGTCGTGGGCTGGATTTTTCAGTTTATTGGGCATTATTTTGAAGGCCGCAAACCCGCATTTGTGGACGACATTATGGGTCTTGCGATAGGTCCTTTATTCGTCGTTGCTGAAGTTGTGTTTATGCTTGGCGGTAAAAAACAACTGCATCAAGCTATTGAAGCGCGATTTAAATAAGCCGCGCAGCTTTAACTAAACAATTGAATGTGAAAAAACTAAGCCCGCGTTTATAAAAACGCGGGCTTTTTTTGCGTCTAATCCACTATTAATTGGTTAAATTGCTCACGCGCCGATGTGCGAAAAATACCGCCCCTGTCGCAACGCAGCTAAAACTAAGGCATTAAAGTATGGCCTATAATTTGCATGATGTAACAAAGTAGTTAACTATTAATCATCAACCAATAGGGAAATAACGATGCCAGTTAAATTAGAAGATCGCCCAATTGAGCAGGTTCGCGAAGAGACGGTCGATAAACTCATTGTAAATTATAGCCATGCCATTATTTCAGCCGAAGCGTTTGAGCGCAGACTTGATGAAGCAATGGCAACTGACGCTCACCAACAACTGGTCGACCTGGCCGCAGATTTACCGCTTGAAGCTGACCCAAGCTACGATGCGAAGAAAGAGCGCTCCTTTACACCAAATTACAGTGCCAGCGAAGAAACCGAAGACGACAAACTGATCAGTATTTTAGGTTCCAACGTAAGAGAAGGTCAGTGGTTAGTACCGAAGAAAATTATTGTAATTGATGTGGTTGGCTCGGCGAAACTCGATTTTACTGATGCAGTTTTTCAACATCAGCACGTTGAAGTAAACGTAACCAATGTGCTTGGTAGTCTTGAAATCTTTGTGCCTGAGAACGTTAATGTGAAGACTCGTATGTTCAACATTATTGGTTCTTCTGAGAACAATGCGCCTTCAATGGGCGGACGCCAAGCGCCACAGATAACCATTACGGGTTACTCTATACTCGGTTCACTTGAAGTGTCAGTGAAGCGCACCATGAAAGAGAAACTGGTCGCTTTTGCCAATAGCATGCGTGAAACCTTCGGTATGGAGAAGCGTTAATACATTCAATGAGGTTGTTCATGGTTAAAGGTCTGGTGGTATCGGTATTCGTATTATTAATTAGCGCCTGCTCATCTGGTGATTATCGAACAGCTTCCCGCGAACCTGCGGGCATCGCCCCCAACCCAGCCATTGAACAACAAGCTGTTATCGAAGTTTATGCTGCAGATGCTTTCGGTTGGCGTGGCTGGTTTGCCGTGCACACCTGGATTGCAGTGAAACCTGAACAAGCAGATGAATACACCGTTTACGAAGTGGTCGGTTGGCGTTTGAATCGTGGCCAACCAGCGCTACACAGTTATCAAACCGCTACACCTGATCGTTATTGGTATGGTGCTGAACCTGAACGTGTTTTATCCATTCAAGGCGAGCAAGCTGCCGCGCTCATTCCGCGCATTATCGAAGCAGCCGATCGTTACCCGTGGGCCAACGAATACGAGGCAGTGCCAGGCCCAAACAGTAATACTTTTCCAGCTTGGATAGGTTTGCAAATACCTGAACTGGGCTTGGAGCTGCCGTTCAGTGCAATTGGTAGCGGTTACGCGGACAACGAAAAGTAACCGTTCCGGCCGATTTCCAAGACAAACGCCGTCAAAATCGGGATAATGGCTATCAAGATTTGAAATTCATAACCTCGGTAGCCTGTTCATGGAAATAAAAGTTAACTTTCTCGACAATCTCAGACTTGAAGCCAAGTTTGACGATTTTACTGTCGTCACTGACCAACCTATTCGTTATAAAGGCGATGGTTCGGCACCGAGCCCGTTTGATTACTTTTTAGCGTCATCAGCCATGTGTGCGGCTTATTTCGTAAAGGTCTACTGTGTCGCGCGCGACATTCCAACCGAAAACATTCGGCTGTCGCAAAACAACATTGTTGACCCCGAAAATCGCTACAACCAAATATTCAAAATTCAGGTGGAATTGCCTGATGATATCTCTGAGAAAGACCGCCAAGGTATCTTGCGTTCTATCGATCGCTGCACCGTAAAGAAGGTTGTGCAAACCGGTCCTGAGTTCCAAATTGAAGTGGTGGAAAACTTAGACGAAGATGCGCAAGCACTATTGATGGGGGCCCCTGAAGGTGGCACGCGTACCTTCATTGAGGGCAAAGACCTGCCGCTTGAAGAAACCATCGCCAACATGTCCGCAATTTTGGCCGACCTCGACATGAAAATAGAAATTGCCTCATGGCGCAACATTGTTCCACATGTGTGGTCACTGCATATTCGTGATGCTGCCTCACCGATGTGTTTCACCAACGGTAAAGGCGCAACCAAAGAAAGTGCCTTGTGTTCGTCGCTTGGCGAATTTATTGAGCGTTTAAGCTGTAATTTCTTTTATAACGATCAGTTTTTTGGCGAAGAAATTGCACAGGCTGATTTCGTGCATTATCCAAACGAGAAGTGGTTTGCGTTGCGCGATGACGATGAACTTCCGCAAGGTATTTTGGATGACTATTGCCTGGCCATATACAACCCGGATGACGAGTTACAAGGCTCTCATTTAATTGACACCAACTCAGGGCGCACCGACCGCGGCATTTGCGCATTGCCATTTACCCGTCATTCCGATGGTGAAACGGTTTATTTTCCGTCGAACCTTATCGAAAACCTTTACCTCAGTAATGGCATGAGCGCCGGTAATACCTTGCAGGAAACTCAAGTGCAGTGTCTTTCTGAGATTTTCGAACGCGCGGTAAAAAAGCAAATCATCGAAGAAGAAATTGCGTTACCTGATGTGCCAGAATCGGTACTTGCGAAATACCCGGACATCGTTGAAAGCATTAAAGCCCTAGAAGCACAGGGCTTCCCTGTATTGGTCAAAGATGCATCGCTTGGCGGTCAATTCCCCGTCGCGTGTGTGACTCTCATGAACCCGCGTACCGGTGGTGTATTTGCGTCGTTTGGCGCCCACCCGAGTTTTCATGTGGCGCTAGAGCGCAGTTTAACTGAGTTGTTACAAGGTCGAAGCTTCGAAGGGCTGAATGACTTCCAACCACCAACTTTTAACTCCATGGCCGTTACTGAGCCGAATAACTTTGTCGAACACTTTATTGATTCGTCAGGCCTCGTTTCGTGGCGCTTTTTCAGTGCCCGTAGTGATTATGCGTTTTGTGAATGGGACTTCTCCGGGACCAACCAAGAAGAAGCTGATTACTTATTTGGCATTCTTGCGGATATCGGCAAAGAGGTTTATGTCGCCGTTTATGAAGACTTGGGCGCGCCAGTTTGCCGCATGTTGGTACCTGGATATTCAGAGGTTTACCCCATTGAAGACCTGGTTTGGGATAACACCAACAAAGCCTTGGAATTCCGTGAAGACATTCTCAACCTGCACCGCTTAACAAACGAACAGTTGGCCGATTTGGTGGAACGCCTCGAAGAAAGCCAGCTGGATAACTACATCGATATCATTACGCTGATCGGCATCGAGTTCGACGAAAATACGGTCTGGGGACAACTCACGATTCTTGAGCTGAAGCTGCTTATTTATCTTGCCTTGCAGCAGCATGAAGAAGCTTATGAATTGGTTGAAGCGTTTTTACAGTACAACGAAAACACGGTCGAGCGTGGTTTATTCTATCGCGCCATGAGCGCCGTGCTGGAAGTTACACTGGACGACGAGCTTGAATTGGACGATTACCTGCCGAACTTCCGCCGCATGTTTGGTGAAAGCACCATGGATGCAGTTGTTGGCTCGGTAAATGGATCGGAACGTTTCAATGGGCTGACGCCAACCAATATGCAGCTAGACGGCTTAGACAAGCATCTACGCCTTATTGAAAGCTATAAAAAATTGCATGCTAGGCGTGCTGCAAACGCGAAGCTCAATTGAGCTTCGCGTCGTTCGCATAATTAATCCGCTTGCCCGGTCTGCGCTTTAATAAACTGGCGGGTATCTTCAAGTAATGCCTGTCGTGCTGGTTCATGCACATACATCATGTGGCCGCCGTGATAATAACGGTAAACGATATCGTCACGCGCAATACCATGGCGATTCAGCGTGTACTCAGCATCAAAAAACGGGGTCACAAGGTCGTAATAGCCCGAACCGACCATAACTTTCAGGGTCGGGTTACTGCGTAATACCGCGGCCAAATCTGGCGTGGTATTCACGTAGTGCGGCTCCCACGAACGCCCTTCAGGCAATGGGCTCCAACGCCACTTGCCCGACAGCTCAGGGTCTGCAGGATTCAAATAGGTGCGCTTCCAGTCAATGCCTAAGTCATTACGCATGTAATGCATAAGCGCAGCCTTGTAGGCTGGCGAAATGGATCGCGCAGCGTCCTCACGCGGGCCTGCCGCAACGTCATCGCGTTCGTCTTTAATGTACCGACTATCAAGGCGGCCCACAGCTACACCTTCGTCGCGCCGTAACTCTTTGGCGAAACGAAATGCATTAATACGCAGGTCAACACGCTCAATGTATGCTTTGCTCAAGCCCGTAAAGCGCTGCAGTTCGCTAACCAGCTCAGCGCGCTTATCAGCACTTAGCTGGTTGCCCTGAAACAACGCCGGCAGCAGTTCTTGCGTTGCGAACTCGCGACTTTGCTGAATAAACGCTTCAAAATTACCCGAGTTATCAACTTTTCCGTGATACCAAGCCGTTGCAGCCATGGTCGGAATGTAAGTAATGTAGGAAATAATATTGTCATCGATATACGGCGTAGACCCTTGATAATCAAGCGCCTGCGACACAAACACAATGCCGTTAACGTTAATCACGTAATCATCAAGAAGCACTTTCGCAACCGCAGCGGCGCGGGTGGTACCAAAGCTCTCACCTAACAAAATCACCGGTGAGTTCCAGCGATTATTCTTGGTGAGCCACTCGGCAATGAAAGCAGCCATAGAATTGGCGTCTTCCATGAGTCCCCAAAAATCTTCTTTTTTACCCTTACCCACTGCACGTGAGAACCCTGTACCTACCGGATCAACAAACACCATGTCGGTTACATCAAGAATGGTTTCAGGTGCATCTTTCAAGGTATATGGCGCAGCGCCAGGGTGCTCTGCATCACTTGGCACCACAATGCGTTTCGGGCCATAACCGCCCATATGCAACCAGTTTGAAGAAGAACCCGGTCCTCCGTTCCAAATAAAGGTAACTGGGCGCCCTTGCTTACTTTTCGCCACATAATCAAACGAGAATATTGCAGCAGTTGGCTCGCCTTCGGCATTACGAATATAAGTTTCGCCAGCGTCAACGGTATAGCTTAATTTGGTGCCATTAAACGTACCTTTGTGTTCCGAGCGAAAACGCGTCGGTTCAGGTACTGGCTTTGCTGTTTGTTCTGCTTCTGGCGCGCTTTCGGCAGTTTGTGCCGATGCACTTGTGGGCACAGCCACCAGCAAAAGAATAGATAAAAACGCGATATAGTTGTTCAATGGTTTCACTGTTTCACTTCCTGTCAGGGCGAGTTCATCAGGTTACCACAAACAGGAAAGGCAAAGCCATGCATGTAAAAAAAGGCGCCAAAGGCGCCTTTTTGTTTCGGGCTATTGTACTTCCGACGTAATATCGGTCGTGATCGTGAATGGTGTGGCGACACTTATATAGCCGGTAACACGCAAGGTATAAGTTCCTGGCGTGTCCGTCCAAAACTGTAATACCTCCGGGTTATCTAGTGACGCACTGGATGCGACTTCTACACCCTCTGGGTTTACCAGATAGAAGTCGAGATCAGCTACACCAGTCCAGTTCAACGTAGAGGTTATACTGACGTCATTTGGATTGATCTCCAACGGGAACTCTTGTATTTCAAGGTTTTCAACTGAAGCACCCATCGTGCCAGAATCAACCTGCTGACTGTATGCGAAGCTGACATCTGGAGACAACAAAGCACCATCCACATCCATCCGATCAAACATAACTCGTTTATTCAGAATACGAACTTCCAAATCATGGATACCTTCACCGAGATTACCAAAAGCCACGGAGACATCTTTCGGCGACGCTTCTGATGCGTCAGCTGCGTATATTGTTTTCGTTCCTACAGAGCGCCCATCAACAATGAGTTCAATTGATGTTGGCTTGCTGCTAGTCGCTAAAAAATGAAAACGCGCGCGTTCGCCGCGTATTTTTGCGAAAATTGACGAATTATCGTTTTTAGCTGTAGTAATCGTTTGCTGAAATGCGGAATCGTCGTATTTGCTTTGCCAATTGCCTACGTAAACAAATTCTTCAGCACTGTCATCAGCTTGATTCCAGCCCCCCTGACTCGCCCACAACGTATCGCCATTCAAAAACGCAATACGTTCGCCGGTGGTCACTTTTGCACGATCAACAGCAGCTTTTACATCGATGTAGCCCGCCCCAACTTCGTGGGGAGCGTAATCCATTGGCTCTGCGGTATCTTTGAGAATTTCCTCGATTTGGTCAGGCGACAAATCTGGGTTAACTTCAAGCAATAATGCCGCAACACCTGCTACGAATGGCGTTGCCATCGAAGTACCACTAATGGTGTGATAATAAGCCAAATATTCTGGATGCTCGGGATCTACCAACGGCCCCATCGCTCCAATAGCTGTATTGGGAGCTCGGGTAGAAGTGATATTTTGGCCCGGTGCCGTGATGTCTGGTAGTTTGTATTGGTCACCAGCTACACCGCGACTTGAAAAATCGGCCAATTGCTTGTCACTGGTGCCTGCCGCTACGTTAATTACCCAAGGAGCCACCGCATACTGGTTTAGGGTATCTTCGGCAGGTCCCGAGTTCGACGCTGCAAAACTTACCACCATACCTCTGCTATACGCTTCGAAAGATGCCTTGTTAATCGGGTTGTTAGGATCAAATTCTGCGCCATCGCCGCCGCCCCAGCTGTTGGTAATGATATCAATATCGAGGCGATCTTCATTCGCAATGGCATAATCGAACCCTAACAACGCATACAAGATAGAAAGACCTTCCCCGGCACCAAGGCCAACAAGGTTTGCTCCAGGAGCGATACCATCATGGTAGTAAGCTCTTCGTTCATCGTTCACAGACACCATCCCCGAGCCTGCAACGGTGCCTGCAACATGAGTACCGTGACCTGAAGTCGTATCACTATTCGGTACGCCTTCTATAAACGCGCTACGACCGCCAAGTAAGTCGAGATCGCCGACAATTTTGACGTTTTCAACTGTCTTAGTCTGAAACTCTAGATCCGGATGTGTTGCATCAACGCCAGAATCGAGAACCGCTATCGTGACACCATTACCGACAACGCCATAGTAATCGTGAACGTAGTGACCCCCGGTAATTTCGCCCGATGTATAATTACTATATTCCAATGGAGCGTTCGCGTAGACACTACTAACCGCAGGGTTTTCTATCAGAGCCTGCAATTGCAGCTTCGTAACGGTAGCACCAGCCATAGGCATCGTTTGAAGTGCACGGTACGGGATACCAAGACTTTGCAAAACGCGTTCGATGCTACTTTGCTCGTCAAACGACACAATGACGTTATACGGCCCTGTAAGATTCTGTATATCTTGCTGCAATTTCGGCCCCAAAAGTGCATCAGCGTGAGCGGAAGTTGCACCCAACAGCCCTGAAGCTAAAAGACCTAATGATAGAAGAGTTCGTTTCATTATTATTCTCCAAAAAGATCGTGGTTGACCGTTTCAGATTTGCACAGAACTCAGTAGCTCGATATAGGGGATAACCCCTAATTTTTGATGGGTTCGAACTGTTCAGGGAGATGGTGGCCCCTCCCAGACTTGAACTGGGGACCTACCGATTATGAGTCGGGTGCTCTAACCAACTGAGCTAAGGGGCCATACAGATTGAGGGTGTGCTTTGGCCAACTCGATTGCGTTAACCAAAAGCGGGCGCAAGTATATGAAATTTCGGCCCGCTTGTCATGACCCCGTACGAGGTTTTTTACAGGTTAATGTGATAGAAGTCTGCGGCGTTGCCAGCAAACACTTTATCAATTGCTTTTTCGTCACCGAGTGCTTCGCAAACGGTTTCAATGTCACGTACGTTAAATGGACGCTCGGCACGTGTTGAAGGTAAATCAGTACCGAACATCAAACACGCCGGGTTAATTGCGTACAGTGACTTCACGGCCTTGCTGACATCCACTTCAGTGCGACCGAAGCCACTGGCTTTAATCTTCACGCCGTTTTCAGCCAGTTTCTGAATTTGTGATAGGCCTGAGCGTGCCATACCTAAATGGTCAATAGACACTTTCGGAAGCTTGATGAGTTTTGGTGCGACTTCATCCAGCTCACGGCTATCAACGTACATTTCCAGGTGCCAACCGGCTAAATCCCAAATGCGTTTACCAAAGTCGACCAGGTTATCCAGCCCACTTACAACGCCACGTTTTAAGTTCACGCGAATACCGCGAATACGGTGGTCGCGCAGCTTTAATATTTCTTCGTCGGAGACACTGCTCGGTAAGTTGGTGATACCAACATATTGGTCACCCATTTCAGCCAAGGCCGCTTTTAAGTAGCTTTGGTCAAAACCTTGTACTGAACCCGAAACAATTACGCCACCAATGACATTGAAGTCTTTAGTGCGATGAATATAGTCTTCGATTGAGAATTGCGATGGCAAAAAGCCTTGGTTCTCAATCAATGGAAATGAATCGTTATAAATGTGAAAGTGCGCGTCGATAATGCGACGCGGATGCTGTCTTTCGGTGTTATTCTGATCAACTGCGATCATATTTCATCCTTTTCAGCGAAGTTAGGCACATATTAACAGATTTTGGGCGAAAAATAAAAAAAGCCCTGCCCGCATGGGCTAGAGCTTTTTTAGACGTTTTTTACATGCTTTCGTTCAGAAAGCGTTTTAGTTTACTCGTCTAGGAACGATTTCAACTGCTCTGAACGGCTTGGATGACGCAATTTACGTAGCGCTTTCGCTTCAATCTGACGAATACGTTCACGCGTTACATCAAACTGCTTACCAACTTCTTCAAGCGTGTGGTCTGTGTTCATGTCGATACCAAAACGCATGCGCAAAACTTTCGCTTCACGTTGAGTCAGGCCGCCAAGAACTTCGCGAACCGCATTGCGTAAACTTTCTGAAGTAGCAGAATCCACTGGCAAGTCGAGGGTTGTGTCCTCGATGAAATCACCAAGATGCGAATCTTCGTCGTCACCAATAGGTGTCTCCATAGAAATCGGCTCTTTGGCAATCTTCAGTACCTTACGGATTTTGTCTTCTGGCATAACCATGCGCTCAGAAAGTTCTTCTGGCGTTGGTTCGCGGCCCATTTCTTGCAGCATTTGACGTGAAATACGATTCAATTTATTGATCGTTTCAATCATGTGCACAGGAATACGGATGGTGCGCGCCTGGTCAGCAATTGAACGTGTAATTGCTTGGCGAATCCACCAAGTTGCATAAGTTGAGAACTTATAACCACGGCGATATTCGAATTTATCAACGGCTTTCATCAAACCGATGTTACCTTCTTGGATAAGGTCCAAGAACTGCA
>NZ_JBLWWR010000012.1:0-72090 GCF_048267825.1 Pseudidiomarina sp. | reverse complement strand
TAGGTGATCATTCACTTCCGCAAAAGTGAGATAACCTTGCTCTTTGCCTTTGGCAATAAGAAGCCTGAGCTGTGATTGACGACTCTGCTGCATACAGATCTACCACCTGTTATTAAATAGAAAAGTAACCGGTCTTAAACTTACGGCGACTTAGATAATGTGTGAACTTTCACACGCTTTATATAAGTGCGTGAGGTATAAAATTCAAGACCGGAAATTGTAGCAGATACTGTCGTTTTCAGCCAGAATTTAATCAGTTATTGTGCGGAATTCGCGATACCGCCAGCTCGCCGGTGCCAATCAGTTTGCCATCAGCAAACACCAGTGGCGTGCATTCATCACGTGTGGTGTTGCCGTCAGCATGCACGCGCTGAGTGCGATAATAGAGTACACGATAGCGTATGCCATCCACGGTCCACAGGTCTGAGAAATCTGGAGTTCCAAGCTCGTGTTGCGCAGCTTGCAAGGTCATACCATCGGTAAACGATGCGATGGTTGAACGGTTATTTTCCTCTAGTTTCGAGTAACTGCCCTTGTCGCCGTAGCCTTCGCCGTCACCGTTAACTGCGATTACACACCCTTGTAAGCTTGCAGCGCCAATTAATACAGCGCCAAATGCCGCAGCCTTTACAAAACCCATAGTCATCTCCTGATCATTATTTTTTAAGGTTAGTTTAATTATTACATGACTTTATTACATGAATAGCTATGCAAACAAAATGCCAACTATGTAACAGATTGTTTTTAAGGGGTATATTCTAATTATTCGAACCACGGATTGGATAGAAGCACTAATCGTTAGCGAAATTAATCACGCAGATTAGCGTTTCCCGCGATCTTTCAAATATTGCAGCAGGGTAAGGTACTCTTGCTTTTCAACTTTACTGAGCGGTGCCGTGCGTTCTTTTTCCAGCAATTCATTTGCGCGTTGCTCGACAAATTGATCAATAAAGTAAGCGAATATATCAAAAAACTCTTGGGTTACTTTTTCAGAATCTAAATGGTGTTGCCAGCGCGCAAGTTGGCGCAAGGGCTTTTCTTCAGGTTCGCCGCGCCATAGCTCAAGTAACTGCGCACTGGTTAGATCTTGTGCATGTGTTTGCTCGTGCAGCTTCAATAGCAGTTGGATGCCAGGCTGCTTTAACGCGCTTAGTTCACTATGGAGCGGAATTTGCCGCCCTAGCTGAGGATGTTGTACTAACAGACCTATCGCACGACGCATTGGCGTCATTTTTAAACTATCTTGAGGTGCTTTTTGGGTGGCAGGAGCTTTAATCTGCGCGGCCAGTTGCGACGCCTCTCGGCGCAATAGCCGTGCCAGGCGCTCCATTAACGTGTCACGATAAAACTCGCTGGCTACACGCTCTATAAGCGGCTTTGCTTGTTTGAGTAACAACGACTTACCTGAGTCTGAATTCACATCAATGGTGTCGGTCAGGTGCGCGAAAAAGTAGTCCGTAAAACTCTGCGCTTTATCTAAGCGTTTGCGAAACTCGTCGGCACCTATTTTTCGTACCAAGGTATCCGGGTCTTCACCATCGGGTAAGAATAGGAAGCTTAACTCAACACCATCGTTAAGTAGCGGTAACGCGTTTTCTAAGGCCCGCCAAGCCGCATCACGGCCTGCTCTGTCGCCGTCGTAGCAGCAGACAACGCGGCGCGTTGCGCGAAACAGCATTTGCAATTGGTCGGTGGTGGTCGCGGTGCCCAGTGATGCAACAGCATAGCTTATACCCGCTTGCGCGAGCGCCACCACATCCATATAGCCTTCAACAATCACGACCTGTTCAAGTTCACGATTCGCTTGTCGCGCTTCGTAAAACCCATAGAGCTCACGGCCCTTATGGAAAATTCGAGTTTCTGGTGAGTTTAAATATTTAGGGCCATCGCCATCCAGAACACGGCCACCGAATCCAACCACACGGCCGCGCCGATCACGAATCGGAAACATCACGCGGTCGCGAAAGAAGTCGTAGTAACGCCCCTGCTCATTACGATTGATCAATTTCAGATCAACCAATTGATCTTTACTGCGCTGATCTTTCGCCAATGCGCTTAAGAGGCCGTCCCACGCGTCAGGGGCATAGCCAATTTGAAACTGCTTAACAATTTCACCGCTTAAACCGCGCCCCTTCAGGTAATCAATTACTGTGGCGGAGTTTTCATGGCGGCGTAACTGATGCGCAAAAAACTTCGCGGCGCGTTCCATTTGTTCATAGTCACTGGACTCTTGCGCTCGTTTTTTCGCATCCGCGGCGGGGTCCGCTGTGGTTTCGCGCGGCACTTCAAGCCCCATCATGTGGGCAAGCTCTTCAATTGCTTCGGGGAATTCAAAACCATCAAACTTCATTAAAAAATCGATGGCATTACCGTGCTCACCGCATCCGAAGCAATGGTAAAATTGCTTGTCGGGCGCTACCGTAAAACTTGGAGATTTTTCATTGTGAAAGGGGCAACACGCTTGATAATTCCGGCCTGCTTTTTTCAGCGGCACACGGCTATCCACAACTTCAACCACGTCGGCACGTTCAAGTAAATCATGAATGAAGCTCTTAGGAATTAAACCTGCCATGCCCTGCCTGTGTTCGCGTTGCGAAAAATGAACTAAGAAAAATGAACTAAGAATTGTACCCTGAGTTGAGATTCGTTCAAGTTAGATTAGTTAATCGGACATGAAAAAGCCGGAATGAGAAAACTCAATCCGGCTCTTCGAGGTCTGCGTTGTAGTGACACCGCTATCGGCTGTGCCGCTACGGTACCAGTTTATTAATACAGACGAGTGCGACGTGCATTTTCACGCGATAATTTTTTCGCGTGACGCTTAACCGCAGCAGCTTTTTTACGCTTACGTTCAGAAGTTGGCTTCTCGTAAAATTCGCGACGACGAACTTCTGATAATACACCTGCTTTCTCGCAAGAGCGCTTAAAGCGACGTAACGCTACGTCAAACGGCTCGTTTTCTTTTACTTTAACAACTGGCATTAAAATCTCACCTCAATGAAAATTCTGTTGTTGGATTAACTGTTGGTTATCAATGCTGATTCATAGAGAATCACGATAGATAACCACTACAAATAACCACTACGTTTAAATTTGGTGCTGAATTGTAGCGAGTTCAGATCCTGATGTAAAGCCTAAGATCGATTTTAATGCTGGTATTGGGAAGGAAGCGCCGCCGCTGCGAGACAGGCTGAAAACAGGGCTCGCACGGGGTGCGACGACACTTCCAAGAGCATAATGAAAACAATCCGATAACAGTAACGCCAGGGGAACCGCTACTTTTTACGTTATTGAATTGTAAAAAAGTATCGCACAACTATGCGACAGAATGCGTCGTTATGATTCAGTGATTTCTAAATTACAATAAATATCATGAAGTTCCTACAATTAGTTTGTACACTGTATGCACTTTATTTATGCTCGGAGCGGCTTCGATGCTAGACACGTTTTTATTTCAATTCACCTCGCTATTTACCATGATTAACCCTATCGCGGCGGTTCCTATTTATATTGCGCTTACCGAAGCAATGACGCCCAAAGCCGCGCGCTGGGTTGCGATGCGCGCTTCCATTACCGCGTGTATAGCGCTATGTGTATTTGCTTTGGTGGGTGAAGCAATTTTTAGCTTCTTTAGTATCTCGGTAAATGGGTTACGCGTTGCTGGTGGTATTTTGTTCTTCGTAATGGGTTTTGAAATGTTACGCGGTAGAACGGTACCTAAGCGGGTTGATGGCGAGACCGAGAGCGATTTTGGCTCAGATGTTGCCGTAACGCCAATCGGTATTCCAATGGTTGCCGGCCCTGGTGCCATCACAATGGTGATTTTGTTTATTCAAGAGAGTACCGCCACCACCAATTCTATCAGTTTATTCGGTGCGATTATCGCTGTCTGCGCGTTAACCGCAGTGGTGCTTGCCACGGGTCGCCAGTTGTTGGCTAAATTGGGGCGCAGCGGAAGTAAGATATTGATGCGTTTAATGGGTTTGATAGTGATGCTTATTGCGGTCGAATTCTTCTTTGCCGGCATTAAGCCTTACATTCTGGATATTGCCCGCGCTATTTAAGCGCGGGAACGTCCAAATTACGTTGCGCATAAAACTCTGCAACATGCTCTTCCAAGCGATCCTGCTCAATTGCGTCGCGTAAGTCCTGCATAACCTTCTGATAGAAGTGCAGATTGTGAATGGTGTTTAGGCGCCCACCTAACATCTCATTCGAGCGATCTAAATGGTGCAAATAGGCGCGCGAGTAGTTTTTACAGGTGTAGCAATCACATTCAGGGTCAAGCGGCCCAGTATCCGTGCGATGCACAGCATTTCGAATTTTCACCACGCCAGTACTAATGAATAAATGCCCGTTACGAGCATTACGCGTTGGCATCACGCAGTCAAACATATCAACGCCACGGCGCACCGCTTCAACTAAATCTTCTGGTTTTCCCACGCCCATAAGGTAGCGCGGTTTATCAATTGGCATTTCAGGTGCGATATGATCAAGAACTCGCATCATATCTTCTTTAGGCTCACCAACTGATAATCCACCAATAGCATAGCCGTCAAAGCCAATGTCAGTCAGCCCTTCAAGTGAAATGCTACGCAGCTCTTCGTACATGCCACCTTGAATGATGCCAAATAGCGCCGATGGATTGTCGCCGTGGGCGGTTTTGGAGCGCTCGGCCCAACGCAATGACAATTCCATGGAGCTACGGGCTTCTGCCTGGGTGGCTGGATACGGCGTACATTCATCAAAAATCATGACAATGTCGGCGCCAAGATCTCGTTGCACTTCCATCGACTTTTCAGGCGTTAGCAAGATTTTTTCGCCATTGATGGGCGAGCGGAATGTGACGCCTTCTTCGGTGATTTTACGCAGTTCGCCAAGGCTGAATACTTGAAAACCGCCTGAATCCGTTAAGATAGGCTTGTCCCAGTTCATGAAGTCATGCAAATCGCCATGCTGCTTAATAATTGCGGTACCGGGGCGAAGCATCAGGTGGAATGTATTGCCTAAACAGATTTGTGCCCCTGTAGCTTTCACCTCTTCGGGTGTCATGCCTTTTACGGTACCAGCGGTACCAACGGGCATAAATGCTGGGGTATCAACAACGCCACGGGCGAAGGTCATACGGCCTCGGCGCGCTTTGCCCGAGGTTTTTAATAATTCAAATTTCATTTTTTCACCGAAAAATTAACACGGAAAAACAGTCCGAGGTGCACATTATACCCTAGCGCGCTGCTCGGGTCACAAACATCGCATCGCCGTAGCTAAAGAAGCGATAACGTTCTGCGACTGCTTCAGCATACGCATTCAATACGTTGTCGCGGCCAGCAAACGCGGACACCAACATAATTAACGTTGACTCCGGTAAATGGAAATTGGTGATCATAGCGTCGACTATTTGAAACGCGTAGCCTGGATAAATAAAGATATCGGTATCGGCAAAGAACGGTTGTAACTCCTCGCCTTTCACCTTTGCCGCTTGTGCAGCTGATTCAAGCGAGCGCACAGACGTTGTCCCCACCGCAATAACTCGACCGCCGCGTGCGCGCGTTTCTTTTATAGCGCTTACAACGTCCTCTGGAACCTCCGCATACTCACTGTGCATGTGGTGTTCTTCAATATTATCAACCCGCACCGGCTGAAAGGTTCCTGCGCCAACATGCAAGGTCACGTAAGCGAACTCTACGCCCTTGTCTTGTAGCTGCTTTAAAATTGCATCATCAAAGTGTAAACCTGCTGTTGGTGCTGCCACAGCGCCTGGCTTTTTGTTGTAAACCGTTTGGTAACGCTCACGATCGCTCGCTTCATCCGGTCGGTCAATATAAGGTGGTAGTGGCATGTGTCCACGTGCTTCAAGCACATTCAAGACGGGTTCAGAGGTATGAAAATACAACTCAAAAAGCGCATCGTGGCGGCCTAACATTTCTACTTCGACAGCCCCTTCCAAAATCATACGCGCACCCACTTTCGGTGAACGATTGCTGCGCAAATGCGCCAGCACGCGATGCTCATCGACGATGCGTTCAACTAACACCTCAACCTTTCCGCCGGACACTTTTTCGCCCAACATACGCGCAGGAATTACTCGGGTGTCATTAAAGACCAATAAATCACCGGCGTTCAGATGACTGACGATATCTTTAAACTGCTGGTGCATGACGTTACCGCTTGTACCATCAAGGTTTAGCAAACGGCTCGCGCTGCGCTCCGGTTGGGGATAGCGCGCGATTAATTCATCGGGAAGTTCGAAACTAAAGTCTTTAACATTCATATTGGCTTCATCGGTGCGTTGTGAGCGCGTACTTTACCGTTTTTGCGCTGTGAAAAAAAGCACAGGCAAAAAAAAGCGCGCCTAAATAGACGCGCTAAAAACGAGATGACAACCGATCAGGGAGACCGGTTAAAATGAATACGTCACAGCCTTGGCTAAAAGATCATTCACACCGTCATTTCCTTGGCAATTGGATAACGAACTCTTACTGAAGATATATATTTTATCCCGTCCGCCTGCGTCTTTATTGCCAGCACCTTCTAAGACAAAGCTCACATTTTCGTTATTCGGCAATGCTTTGAGTGTTACGCCATAGTCGCAGAGCGTTTCGGCCATGGTTCGTTCAAACTCAGCAACCTGCTGCTGCAACTTTTCGTTGCGCTGCTCACGCCGTTCCTGCATGTTTTTGCGAATTTCCAGGGTTGCTTCGCGCAGCTCATTTTGTGCTGCATCAAGCTTTGAGCGTGCCGCTTCCAAATCTTTACGCGCAGTTTCAAGCTCTTGCTCGAGTTTCTCACGTCCATTCGCTTCTGCTCCTTGAAGTGAATATTCAAGATCACGAATTTTGCGGCGATATTCGTGTACAGCGAGTGTTTGCTTACCCACTTCTTGTCCCCGCTCTGCAACCATTTCATAGGCTTCACCCGGTTCTTGAATAATCTCAACGTCTTCGCCGTCGTCAGTTTTGATCACGCGCTTTTCAATAAATACAGCGGGACTCGGCGGCGCCATTGGTGCACCCGGTGCGGCTGGAGCCTCAAAGTCGAAGTCAAAATCGAAGTCGAAATCGAAGACACGTCCAAAATTCACTCGATAAACAACACCTTGCCCTGCTAAGTAGTCGTAATTAAGACGCTGTTGTTGCCAATGCGCAATGCGGCGTTTGCCGGTATCGCTATTTTGTTCCAATTTGGTATTTAAAATACTGCTCATCACTTCAAGTTGCTCCTTCAGAGCATTACGTCGTGAAGCGTCACTGTCTTGCGATGCCTGAGCGGCAACAGTCGCACAACCAGCGATTACCGCTGCAGCTAAAGACACTGTCAAAATTTGTTTGCGTAACATATCTATCCCCTACTCACGTTTTATTGATTGGTAGAGACCGCTGGTTGAATCCAGCCGTCCGAAACTTGTTGTAACTGACTGGCAAAGTAATACTGATCGTCCTGACGTTGTTCATTCACATAACGGATCAGTTCAGCCAAATCGCCCTCTCGCTCTTGCCGATTTACAGCAAGCATATAATCTGCAAGTTGCTTGTTCGCTTGCGCCATTTCAGTGCGGAAATCTTCACGAAAATCAGCGCGCAAATTAGAGGCATAATTAGCGAGCGTTATTTGTTGCTGCGCGCCATATTCGTTTAAGCGCTGGGCCACCATAGCTTCGAGTTTCGCTTCATCGGTGCCACCAAACTGCACCGCAAAGCCGTGTTCGGTGCTACTCACCTGAACTTGCCCCAACACCAATACCATGGCAAACAAAGACACCGCTAAAGAACCAACAGGTAGCCAAGGTTTCTGCCACCATGCAGTCTGCTTAGACTGTTCAATATAGCGTGGTCTGAATGTTGACTCCCGTGGCCACTCAGGCACTGACTCTTCATTGAGCTGGGTTGCCGTATCGGCTAACCAAGTTTCAAAGTCTTGTGGTTTACTCATACAACCTCCACCCATTCTTGTAACTTTGTGATCGCGCCATATAGTCGAGATTTTACCGTGCTAAGCGGCACATCGAGCTGCTTAGCTATGTCACCCAGTTGCAAGTGCTGAAAAAATTTAAGCTCAACAACCAGGCGCTGTTCCACAGGTAATTTTTGCATGGCTTTGAACAGTTGTTGCCCACGCTGCTGCCCCGCATAAACTTGCTCCGGATTGTGCCAGGCGTCCTCGCTAATCTGCTCGTCAACATCGGAGTCATCACTAATAACTTTGCGACGACGAAAATGTTCAATACAGCGATGATGTGCAATGGTCATCATCCAATTTTTAAATGAGCTCTCGCCGCGCCAACTTTCTAAATTTCGAAACACCGAAATAAATACTTCCTGCATCAAGTCCAGAGCATCGTCGCGGTTACCAACCATACGCAACGCATAGTTATATACCAGCCGCTCATAGCGACTTATTAGCTGCAGCCAAGCTTGTTTATTGTTATCCAGCGCTTTTTTTATAAGACGCTCATCAGATGGTGCAAACACGATTATGGATATCCTTTATTATGGTTACAGCTATAGTCGTACCGCCGTATAAAAAAGTTTTATCACAGGCAAAAAAAAAGAGCACCGAAGTGCTCTTTTTATTTTCATCACATCATCACGCGCCAAATGCGGCTTTAATGATGAAGTAAAAGATAATCGACATGATTGCGCCAGCTGGCAGCGTTACAACCCAAGAGACCACGATGTTACGAACAACACCAAGATTCAAAGCTGCAATGCCGCGCGCCATACCAACACCCAACACAGCACCTACCAAGGTTTGCGTGGTTGAGATAGGTAAGCCAGTACCCGATGCGATAACAACTGTGGTTGCCGCTGCAAGTTCTGCAGCAAAACCGCGGCTAGGTGTTAAGTGAGTGATACCTTTACCAATGGTCGCGATAACGCGGCGACCTAACATCGCCAAGCCAGCCACAATACCTAAGGCACCTACCGGAAGCACCCACCACGCCAGTGCGGCTTTAGACGAAATCTCACCACCACTTTGTACAATGCTAACGACCGCAGCTAAAGGCCCAATCGCGTTCGCAACATCGTTAGAGCCGTGAGCAAATGCCATGGCACAAGCCGTTACGATCATCAGTACGGCAAACACTTTTTCTACGTTGGTGTAGTGCATGTTCTTATCTGCCGCCGGGTCAAACTTAAGGCGTGAAATAAGAATTTTACCAAGAATACCCACAGCAATGGCGATACCAATAGCGAGTGAATACCCCTCAAAACTAGTTAACTCAATACCAACGTGTTTTAAGCCCTTTTTGATGGTAACCAGCGAAATCATGAAGCCGGTCATCGCCATGTAAAATGGGACGTAACGTTTTGCCATATTGAGCGGATTATCACTGTCAAATATCAACTTCTGCGCACTAAGGAATATAAAGTACGCAATCAAACCGGCTATCATCGGCGTAATAACCCAGCTACCAATAATGCCGAGTACTGAGCCCCAGTTGACCGAGTCGACACCAACGCCAACCGCAGAGAAACCAACAATCGCACCTATAATTGAGTGCGTAGTTGAAACCGGCCAGCCTGCCCATGAGGCAAGTAATAGCCAGGTACCCGCAGCCAGCAGTGAGCCAATCATACCGAAGACAAGAAGTTCCGGTGAATCGACAAAATACGCTGAGTCGATAATGCCCTTACGGATAGTTGAAGTTACTTCGCCACCGGCTAAGTACGCACCGGCGAATTCGAAAATCATTGCTACGATGATGGCTTGCTTGATGGTCAGTGCTTTTGAGCCAACCGATGTTCCCATTGCATTGGCAACATCGTTGGCACCAATGCCCCAGGCCATAAAAAAGCCAAAAGCAGCGGCCAGCACGATCAAGGTCATGCTATATGTGCTAATAATATCCATTAAATCTACCCCGACTTAGACACGTGCAAGCATGAGTTCAAAACGTGCACCCACGCGCTCGGCTAGGTCTGCGAGATCACCGACCCAATCCAGAATTTGATATAAGAACATTGCGTCAAGCGGATTCATATCCTGCTCAAGCGCACGCAGTTGACGGCGCAACTTCACCTGCAACGCATCTGTATCCTGTTCGATTTCATCGAGTTCTGAAATCATCTTATCAACAAGATTACGCTCGCGACCTTTAAAGCCCACTTCAAGCAAGTCATCAAACTCACCGATGGTTTCTTTTGCTTTATCAGTTGCGTCAAGGCAACGCGACAAATAGGCGTCAAACCCTTCAATCATGGAAGCAGGTATCTGCATTTCACGACCTGTCATCAGGCCAGAAATGTCTTTTGCTTTATTTGCAATGCGGTCCTGTTGTGATACCAGTTCGAGCAGGTCAGTTCGCTCCACCGGCATAAATAAACCACCAGGAAGGTTTAGACGGATATCACGTTTGAGATCGTCAGCGGCTTTCTCTTTTTTGACGATTTCTTTGCGGTGAATTTCTGCTTCTCCCCAATTTCCATCATAAACAGCTTGGAAAAATGGTTTCAGCGTCATAGCGCAATCATGCACTTGATCGATATGCTCAATCATCGGCTTGATTGGCGACTTGGCAAATACACCAAGAAACGAATTTGCAGACATAAAAGTTCGCCTTTGTTGCTGCGGAAATAAGTGTTATGTAAACCTGTACTCAGGTGCGCGAATACTAACGAAGAACGAAACGTCGCGCAAAGACTAATTTAACAGTTGTGGTTAACCAGTAACCTAATTATTGTAGTTTACTAAATTATTGTTCGTAAGAGGGATGCACAATGTTCGAATGGATTATGATGCCAGAAGCTTGGCTAGCGCTGCTTACACTTACCTTGCTGGAAATCGTGCTGGGTATCGATAACATTATTTTCATCTCGATATTAGTCGGTCGACTGCCCGAGGCTCAGCGCCAAAAAGCGCGACAAGTTGGCCTAATGCTAGCTATGGGAATGCGTATTGGGCTGCTATTGGCAATTGTTTGGGTGATGGGGCTCACCAAACCGCTGTTCGCCATTTTCGCGCTCGAATTCTCTGGGCGTGATTTAATTCTGCTTGCTGGTGGTTTGTTTCTACTCGCAAAGAGCACCCTTGAAATACACCATGCCCTTGAAGGTACGGAAGAACAGAAAAAAGGCACTAAGGCGGCTACCTTTGGCGGCATCATTACGCAAATAGCTGTTATTGATATTGTATTTTCACTGGACTCGGTGATTACTGCGGTGGGATTAGTTGATCATGTCAGTGTCATGATTATTGCAGTGATTGTTGCGGTATTAGTGATGTTGTTTGCGGCTAAGTCGATTGGCGATTTTGTTGATGCGCATCCAACCATTAAAATGCTCGCTTTAAGCTTCTTAATTCTGATTGGTTTCACGCTTATTGGCGAAGGTTTAGGCTTCCATGTACCAAAAGGCTACGTTTACTTTGCGATGGCATTTAGCTTAGGGGTGGAGTTGTTAAATCTGAAGATTCGCAAGCGCCGCGAACCTGTGCATTTGAAAAAACGCTTAGGCGACGGATAAGATTCCGCCGCCTAGCTGCGTTATTCAATGATTAAAACGAATAAACCAGTGTTACTGCAGTTTCGGTATCGAGCTTCTCTTTACTTGTGTCTTCTAAGTACGAGTTGTGCGTACCGGCTACTGAGAATTTAAGAGCCAACGAACTGTTTACGTTTGCCGACACCGAAACTTCAGCACGAGTTTTGGTGTTATCTTCACCAACCTCGGTAGAAGCCAATGCATTAAACTTGGAGTTTTTAGTTATATCCCACACCAAGTTACCGGCTAAACGCATAATTGCGCTGCTTTCTTGCACTTGAGCAACACCGTCAACAATAGGTTTATTCACTGAGTAACCAGGACCTATCTCGTAGTCGGTATAGAGCGTCTCGCTATAACGATAGCGTGCACCGTAACCAACCGCGACAGTACCTTG
Organism: Pseudidiomarina sp.; assembly: GCF_048267825.1. NCBI lineage: Bacteria > Pseudomonadati > Pseudomonadota > Gammaproteobacteria > Alteromonadales > Idiomarinaceae > Pseudidiomarina > Pseudidiomarina sp. The sequence continues at coordinate 60,213 of NZ_JBLWWR010000012.1, read as the reverse complement.
ATATTCGTAACCACTAAACTGGTCTTCTTCGTAAGAACCGAAGACAAATACCGATGAACGGCTTTCAGGGCTAAACTTGTAGTTACTCTGCGCTGACAAGAAAGTTTTATCGCCGGTAAGAATAGTATCCCCAGTCGCTTGGTCTTGTTGTTCAGAGCGGTAGTAATCAATCACACCTTTGTGACGCCAATTTTCCACGTCACGGGCGAGGTTCAGTTTTGCTTTAAACGTTTCTGTTTCAGTGTTACCGGAGGTAAAAAGAAGACCAAGTTCCGCACTTGCATCCCACTCCGTTTTTTTCTCTGTATCCAGGTCACTTGCATCGTCGTACATAAAGATACTAGCTGACGCAGGTACAGTCACGAATGTTAGTACGGCTGCCAAGGCCATAAATGTAGTTGTTAAGCGCACGCGAATCCCCCACTCCTTTTTAAAACCAAAATTTCTTGCGAAGCCTTGTTGTTATTATACAGACTAAGGCCCCGCGAGCTAAAGGGCTGTTACTTCACTTTAGCGTCTAATTCGCCCCGTTCATAGCGCATGAACATTTCTTCGAGCGAAAGCGCTTTAATTTTGCTTGCTTGACCGGCACATCCAAATGCTTCATAACGCGCCTTACAGATTTCATACATAGCATCCGTTGACGCTTTGAAATATTTACGCGGATCGAAGTTACTGGTGTTTTGCGCCAAGTGGCGACGAATCGCGCCCGTTGATGCTAACCGTAGATCGGTATCAATGTTTACCTTACGCACGCCGTGTTTAATGCCTTCAGCAATTTGCTCAACTGGCACGCCATAGGTTTCTGGAATTTCACCACCAAATTCATTAATTACTTTCAGCCATTCTTGCGGCACAGATGACGAACCGTGCATAACAAGGTGCGTGGTAGGAATCCGCTTGTGAATCTCTTTAATGCGATCAATCGCTAAGATATCGCCAGTGGGTGGACGCGAAAACTTGTAAGCGCCGTGTGAGGTACCACAAGCAATTGCCAAAGCATCAACATTGGTCGCACGCACAAATTGTGCAGCTTCTTCAGGGTCTGTGAGTAACTGGTCGTGGGTTAACTTGCCTTCAGCACCAACGCCGTCTTCTTCACCTGCTTCACCAGTTTCTAATGAGCCGAGTACACCGAGTTCACCTTCAACCGATACGCCACACGCATGTGCCATAGCGACTGTCTGCTGGGTCACTTTTACGTTGTAATCGTAATCAGCCGGGGTTTTACCATCTTCACGTAACGAACCATCCATCATTACTGAGCTAAAGCCCAATTGAATTGAACGTTGGCAGACAGCAGGCGATGTACCGTGGTCTTGATGCATAACCACAGGAATATGCGGCCACTCTTCAATTGCTGCTAAAATCAAATGACGCAAGAATGGTGCGCCAGCGTAGCTACGTGCGCCTGCTGAGGCTTGCACAATCACTGGGCTGTCCATTTCATCTGCGGCTTCCATAATCGCGCGCATTTGTTCTAAGTTGTTCACATTAAAGGCGGGAACGCCGTAATTATTTTCAGCTGCGTGATCAAGCAACTGACGTAATGAAATTAGTGCCATGAATAAATTCTCCTAATGTCCTATTGGGTTTGGCCGGTTAGCCATTTAACGCGCGTTCTTCCAGAATCGCGACTGCTGGTAATTTTTTGCCTTCTAAAAACTCTAAGAAAGCGCCGCCGCCCGTTGAGATATAGCTGATTTTATCAGCGATACCATACTTATCAATCGCGGCAAGTGTATCGCCGCCACCGGCGATAGAAAATGCTGAACTCGTTGCAATAGCATGCGCCAGCGTTTTTGTGCCTTCGCCAAACTGGTCGAACTCAAACACCCCAACCGGTCCGTTCCAAACAATAGTGCCAGCTTGTTCCAAAATTTTAGCAAAGGCAGCAGCCGTATCTGGACCGATATCAAAAACCATATCGTCATCAGCAATGGTTGCAACTGATTTCGTTTCGGCCTGCGCCTGTGCGCTGAACTCTTTCCCTGTTACCACGTCTGACGGCAACGGAATATCGCCACCTTTGGCTTGAGCGGCGGCAACGAGACGTTTCGCCTCGTCAACAAGGTCTTCTTCGTACAATGATTTGCCGACATTGTAGCCCGCTGCGGCGATAAACGTATTCGCAATACCACCACCTACGATGAGTTGGTCTACAACATTCGACAAGGATTCGAGCACGGTAAGCTTAGTCGATACCTTCGACCCCCCGACAATAGCAACCAGCGGCCGCGCCGGATTGGCTAACGCTTTACCGAGTGCTTCGAGTTCTGCAGCCAATAGAGGCCCCGCGCAAGCAACATCTGCATACTTGGCCACGCCATGCGTTGATGCCTGAGCCCGGTGCGCCGTGCCAAATGCATCCATGACGAATACATCGCATAAAGCCGCAAGCTGCTGTGCCAGTTCATCATCATTTTTCTTCTCGCCTTTATTAAAGCGAATGTTTTCAAACACCACAACTTCTCGGTTATTGACGTCAACACCGTCAAGATAGTCACGCGCCAAACGAACTGGCACTGACAATGCTTGGTTAAGATAATCAACCACGGGTTGCAGCGAAAGCTCTTCATCAAAAACGCCTTCTACCGGGCGCCCTAAATGTGACATCACCATAACCTTCGCGCCAGCTTCAATTGCAGCTTCGATGGTTGGTATCGCGGCTCGTAAACGCGCATCTGATGTCACTTTGCCGTCTTTAATCGGTACATTTAAATCTTCGCGAATCAGAACTCGTAATCCCTTGAGATCTAAATCGGACATGGTAATTACTGATGACATAACTGTGCCTCATTAATAAATTTCATTTTACTGCGCCAACATCACCTGGGCAGTGTCTAACATTCGGTTTGCAAAGCCCCATTCGTTATCGCACCAACACAGCACTTTAATTAAGCGCTTATCAGCAACACGGGTTTGCGTGCCATCGACAATGCTTGAACGCGGATCATGATTAAAATCAATCGACACCAGCGGCTCATCGACAAAGCCGAGGATTTTTGCCAAAGGCCCGCGAGCGGCATCAGAAAGAACTTCATTGACGCGGCTGACGGTAACAGCGGTATTGACCGTCACGCTTAAGTCCATTGCCGTCACATTGGTGGTCGGAACACGCACTTGAATGGCTTCAAAACGCCCCGCAAATTTAGGTAGAATTCGCTCTATGCCGCGCGCTAAACGCGTATCCACCGGAATAATTGAGCGCCCCGCTGCGCGTGCCAAGCGCAAATCAGTATGGTATGCATCAATAACTTGCTGATCATGCATCGCTGCATGAATCGTTGTTATCGCCCCACTATCAATACCGAATGCTTCGTCTAAAACTTTAATGACTGGGATAATACAATTCGTTGTGCACGAACCATTCGATACCCAGCGGTGATCCCGCGTGATATCGTCACTGTTCACACCATAAATGGCGGTAAAATCTAAATCGGCGCTGCCTGGTTGCGAAAATAAAACCTGTTTAATGCCAATTTTGTCGTACGCCGCGCCATGCTCACGAGTTCCATGAACACCCGTACAGTCCAGGACTAAATCAACGCCGAGTTCGCGCCATTCCAGGTTTTCAATTTCGCTATTTGCTGACACCACGATAGAATCACCAGCTACCTGTAACTGCCGTTCATTCAACACCACTACGGGACTTTGAAAGCGCCCGTGGCTGGTGTCGTATTTGAGCAAGTGCGCCATTGATTCAACCGGTGCAAGTTCATTAATTGCAACCACTTCCAAATGATGTCGGTAGCCGCGTTCGTAGAGCGCCCGCAAAACACTGCGACCGATACGGCCGAATCCATTTATAGCGATGCGTGCGGGCTTGGTGCTCATGCGTTTAATAATTCCTTTGCGGTTGCCACAACATTTTCCAGGGTAAATCCAAAGTGCTTAAACAATTCACCGGCAGGCGCTGACTCGCCAAAGCTTGTCATACCAATAATACGGCCTTGTAAACCGACATATTTAAACCAGTAATCTGCAATACCGGCTTCAATAGCGATGCGATTCGTTTGAGTGCTTGGTAATACCTGCTCACGATAGGCCTTATCTTGCTGATCAAATACATCTGTTGCTGGCATAGACACAACACGAACCTGATGGCCTTCAGCCTGTAAAGTTTTTGCTGCGCTTACTGCCAAAGCAACTTCAGAGCCTGTCGCAATCAGGATTAAATCGGGGGTGCCATTGCTATCAAGCAACACGTAGCCACCACGCTCAATATTGGCAACCTGATCATGACTACGTTCTTGTTGTGCTAGATTTTGACGGCTAAAAACCAACGAGGTTGGCCCGTCTTTGCGCAACAATGCGTACTTCCATGCCACCGCTGACTCAACCTGATCACATGGGCGCCATGTGCTCATATTTGGTGTCATCCGCAAACTCGCAATTTGCTCTACCGGTTGATGCGTTGGACCATCTTCGCCCAAACCAATCGAGTCATGGGTATATACAAAAATACTTGGCTGCTTCATAAGTGCGGCCATACGAACCGCATTGCGTGCATACTCCATGAACATTAAAAAGGTTGCGCCGTAAGGTGTAAAACCACCATGCAACGCAATGCCGTTCATGATTGCTGACATCGCAAACTCACGTACACCATAAAAAACATAATTACCGCTGGCGTCAGTTTTAGTAATGCCTTTAGAGCCGCTCCAGATGGTTAAATTGGAGCCTGCCAAATCGGCAGAGCCACCCAACAACTCCGGTAATAACGGGCCATAGGTATTTAAAGCATTTTGTGACGCTTTACGGCTAGCAATATCGGCTGGTTCAGATTGCAATTTGGCAATATACGCATCGGCTTGTGTGGCAAAATCTGCTGGCAAATCGCCCTCTAACCGACGTTTAAGCTCTGCCGCAAGTTCTGGGTAAGCTTGCGCGTAGTCATGAAAGCGTTTATTCCAGGCTGCTTCGGCTTGCGCACCTTGCTGCTTGGCTGACCATGCTTCATAAACGTCCGCTGGAATCTCAAACGGTCCGTGCTCCCAGCCTAACTGTGCACGTGCTGCAACAACTTCATCAGCACCTAATGGTGAGCCATGGCAACTTTCAGAGCCTTGTTTATTCGGTGCGCCAAAACCGATAATGGTTTTACAAATAATCAGGGTCGGTTTGTCTGACTGCGCACGCGCAGCTTCAACAGCCGCTTTAATCGCATCAGCATCATGCCCGTCGACATCAGCAATTACATGCCAGTTATAGGCTTCAAAACGCTTCTGCGTATCATCGGTGAACCAGCCTTCAACTTCGCCATCAATTGAAATGCCGTTGTCGTCATAAAATGCGATGAGCTTACCCAGCCCTAGCGTGCCAGCTAGTGAGCAGGCTTCATGCGAAATACCTTCCATTAAACACCCATCGCCTAAAAACGTGTAGGTGTAATGATCAATAATGTCATGTGCGGGTTTATTAAATTGTGCTGCGAGTACTTTCTCAGCAAGCGCCATTCCTACCGCATTGGTTACGCCTTGCCCGAGTGGACCAGTCGTTGTTTCGATACCCGGCGCATACCCATGTTCTGGGTGTCCAGGAGTTTTGGAATGCAGCTGACGGAAATTCTTTATTTCATTAATATCGAGGTTATAACCGGTGAGGTGCAACAGCGAATAAATCAGCATTGAACCGTGTCCGTTTGATAAAACAAAACGATCACGGTTAGCCCAGTCAGGATTTGCAGGGTTGTGATTCAGATAGTCACGCCACAGAACTTCGGCAATATCAGCCATGCCCATTGGCGCTCCTGGATGGCCAGAGTTAGCCTTTTGAACCGCATCCATGCTGAGTGCACGAATGGCATTGGCGAGATATTTTCGCTCCGATACTGCTGCTGTCATAACAAACCCCGAATTTTAGCGTGTGGAAAAATGCACAAATGGTGCGCGTATTCTCCACATTTCGGGGCTTTGACGCAAATTAGATATCAGCGCGAAGTGCTTCTACCTTGTCTGTTTTTTCCCATGGGAACTCAATACGGCCGAAGTGGCCATAAGCTGCTGTCGCTTGATAAATAGGGTGCTCAAGGTCAAGCATTTGAATTAAGCCATAAGGTCGCAAGTCGAAATGCTTACGTACCAGCGCAATCAGTTTTTCTTCGCTGTGCGGGCTCGTACCGAACGTTTCGATGCTAATCGAGGTTGGTTCGGCAACACCAATCGCATAAGAAATTTGCAGTTCAACGCGGTCGGCTAAACCTGCTGCAACCAAGTTTTTCGCTACATAGCGCGCTGCATACGCTGCACTGCGGTCAACTTTGGAAGGGTCTTTACCTGAGAACGCACCACCACCGTGACGCGCCATACCACCGTATGTATCGACAATAATTTTGCGACCAGTTAAACCACAGTCACCCATTGGCCCACCAATAACGAACTTCCCGGTTGGGTTAATAAAAATGCGTTCTTGATGTTTCGGGAACCAAGCTTCCGGCAGAACCGGCTTAATGATGGTTTCAATCACGGCTTCACGGAGATCTTTTTGGCTAATATCCTGATGATGCTGCGTTGACAAAACTACCGCATCAATACCTACCGGCCGGCCATCTTCATAAATAAAGGTTAATTGTGATTTAGCGTCAGGGCGTAACCATGGCAGGGTACCATTTTTACGTACTTCAGCCTGACGTTGCACCAAACGATGCGCATAAGTAATTGGCGCAGGCATTAACACATCTGTTTCGTTTGATGCGTAACCAAACATAAGGCCTTGATCACCAGCGCCCTGCTCTTCTGGGCTGGCACGATCAACACCCTGATTAATATCAGGTGATTGCTTACCAATGGCATTGAGTACAGCACATGAATCAGCATCAAAACCCATATCGGAATGAACGTAACCAATGTTACGTACGGTATTGCGCGTGATTTCTTCGATATCGACCCATGCATTGGTGTTTATTTCACCACCAACGAGCACCATGCCCGTTTTTACATAGGTTTCACAGGCAACCCGAGCACGCGGATCCTGCTTGAGAATTGCGTCGAGTACCGCGTCTGAAATTTGATCGGCGATTTTATCTGGATGCCCTTCTGATACTGACTCAGAAGTAAATAAATGCTGTGCCATGCTTTGCAATCTCTAGTCAAAGTTAGGAATAAAAAAGTGGGCGTAGTTTAACTGAACCATGCCCACTTTTCTACATTTAGACGTCTAAAAGTCTTTATTTCTGTTTTAGTGTTGCCATATCAATCACAAAGCGATATTTCACGTCGCTTTTCAACATACGTTCATAGGCTTCATTGATTTCGTCCATGGCAATCATCTCGATATCTGAGGTGATACCGTGCTCGGCACAGAAGTCGAGCATTTCTTGTGTTTCAGCAATACCGCCAATTAACGAGCCTGCCAAGCTGCGGCGTTTGGCGATTAAATTAAACACTGCTGGTGACGGGTGCGACTCAGCCGGAACGCCAACTAAGGTCATGGTGCCGTCAAGACGCAGCAAGGTTAAGTAAGCATCCAAGTCATGCGGTGCAGCAACCGTGTTTAAAATGAAATCAAGGCTATTGCGCCATGCTTTCATTTGCTCTTCGTCTTTGGAGATCACCACGTGATCAGCACCTAAGCGCTTCGCATCGTCGACTTTGTTCGGAGAGGTAGTAAATAGAACCACTTCGGCGCCCATCGCTTTTGCGATTTTAACCGCCATATGGCCTAAACCACCGAGACCAACCACCCCAACTTTATGCCCTTTGGTAACGCCCCAATGGCGCAGTGGCGAATAAGTGGTGATGCCAGCACACAGCAATGGTGCAACACCGGCCAAGTCCAATTTGTCAGAAACTTTCAATACGAAGTCTTGCGCAACCGTGATGCGGTTTGAGTAGCCACCAAAGGTAACGCCACCCATGTGCTTGTCTTCGCCATTGTAGGTACCGACAAACCCGTTATCACAATACTGTTCGTAACCGTCTTCACAATTTGCACAGGTACGGCATGAGTCCACCATGCAACCCACGCCGACGGTATCACCAACTTTATATTTACTGACTTTGTTACCGACGCGGGTCACTTTACCGACAATTTCGTGGCCAGGTACGCACGGGAAAACGGTACCGCCCCATTCATTTCGGGCTTGGTGCAGGTCTGAGTGACACACACCACAGTAGGCGATTTCAATTTCGACATCGTCAGCGGTTGGATCGCGGCGCTCGAATTCAAAATACTCGAGTGCTTGGTCGGCTGCTTGGGCAGCAAATCCGATTGCTTTTGGCATGTCTTACTCCTTAGTTTTTGTCGTACAACAAAGCCTCATTGACCGTTTGAGTAAGCGGGTGATACCCCGGTTTAGCCTGCTCGTAAACTTCTCGAGCCCATTTCAGGTTATCCGGTGTTTTCGCTAACTCTCGGTACAGCGGGCTTACCAACTTATTGCGACCAATAGTTAGCAAGTAACTACGTAAACGCTCTCGCGCTGGTTCATATTTTTTCACAATAGATAACTTCAGCCAGGCGTGCGCAATTTCACTATTTTGAATCTCGGTAAGATTAAACTCGCGATCCAACCGCGCCATATTTTCTGAAGATATATCGAGTGGTAGGTTATTAATGAAGTGCAACCATTCGTGCGTTGTCCACTGCTCGGTTTGTAACTGACCGCCTTTCAGCCAGCGTTGCATCTGTTTTTCTACATTTGCAAAAGCATCCGATTTCGGTTGCGGAGCATCCGCAGGCAGGCCAGGCTCGTGCAGCCATTCATTCACTTTGCTGGTGCTTACCGCGTCCGGATTTTTAGCCAAGAGCTCACGCTGCAAATAGGTTTTAAATTGCGCGGTTGAAATACTTTGGAAAGCGAAATCATCAAAATATTTACGCAAGAATTTGTCAAACGTTTCGCGCCCGAACTTTTCTTCCAGGTACACTAGAAATAGCTGACCTTTTACGTAAGGGACTTGCGAGAAAACATCGTCTGGATGGCGTGTTCCCAAGTCGATATTCAACACCGTGTCCTTGGGCTCAAGGCGCTCCATATTAGCCAAGAGATCCTGATAACCGAGCGCAAGCTCCATTTGTGCGCGTCGTTTGCCAAACAGTGATTCCATGATGCGGTTTTCAACGTAACTGGTGAAGCCTTCATTAATCCATAGATCGCGCCAGCTTGCGTTCGTCACCAAATTACCTGACCAAGAATGAGCCAATTCATGGGCAATTAAATTTATTAAGCTGCGATCGCCTGACACCACCGTGGGCGTTATAAACGACAAGCGTGGGTTTTCCATGCCACCAAACGGAAAGCTCGGCGGTAGAATCAACAAATCATAGCGGTCCCAACGGTATGGACCGTACATTGCCTCGGTCGCTTCAATCATTGCTGGCGTATCTGCAAACTCCCACGCAGCGTCATCAAGAATGTACTGCTCAGCGAATACTGCAACATTGTCGCTGATAGACTTCACGGCTAAATCGCCAGCAGCAATGGCTATCAGATAGGGCGGTATGGGCTGTGGCATGGCGAAGTGATATTCACCGCCGCGCTCTTCACTCAGGCTATTGTTGGCACTCATGACTGCAAGCAGTCCCTTTGGTGTCGTTACCGTCGCGTCGTAAGTTAACCGAAGTGCTGGTGAGTCCTGAATCGGTATCCAGCTGCGCGCATGGATTGGCTGCGACTGACTAAACATAAATGGGTGCTTTTTACCGGCAGTTTGTGCGGGCGTCAGCCATTGCAAGCCACTTGCGGTAGGAATGGTTTCATAATGAATACGAACCTTGTCGGCAATACTACCAATATCAACTATCAGCTCTTGGCCTAAACTTGGATGAATGTCACCTAACGTAAATTTGGTTGGCAGCCATTGATCATTCACACGTATTTCGGTGCGCTTAATCACGAGTTCACTGCTGTCTAAATAAATTTGATTGGTGTCATCATGCCGTTGCAAGGTATATGTGGCATGTCCCTTTAACTTGCGTGCTTCGAAGTCAACGGTTAAAACTAGATTCAGATGCGGCGTCGACACTTGGTCCAAACGCGCATAACTATGCACATCCTCAGCCTGCACCGCGCTGCCGAAAAGTAACGCAGCCATACTAAAACACCAAACAACTAAAGCTCGCGAGAGATGCATTTATTTTTCTCCTTAATGATCACGCTGCAGCCATGATCGGTCGGATATCTGACAAAATCAAATCTTTTCAAGCTGCCAAAGATTTCAACGCGGTGTTAAGATGTCCGCATATGCTTTATTGACGAAAGGTTTAACACGGCATGCGCATTCCTCGCATTTATGAGCCAAGCTCAAGCACTTGGGCTGTGGGCAGCACGGTGACACTCTCTGAAGATGCAGCCAACCACGTTGGTCGAGTATTAAGGATGTCAGTTGGGCAATCCCTAGAGCTGTTTAATGGTGATGGCAACAATTATCAGGCAACGATTACTGAGGTTCACAAGCGCTCTGTGACAGTCTCTTTGGCGTCAGCAGCACCCAATACCTCAGAATCATTTGTGCATGTGCATCTCGCGCAGGGCATATCGCGCGGCGATAGAATGGACTTTGTGCTACAAAAGTCCGTTGAACTTGGAGTAACCGAAATTACACCTTTGTTCACCGAGCGTTGCGGCGTTAAGTTAACTGGCGAGCGCTTAGCAAAGAAACAACAACAATGGCAAAAAATAGTTATTGCCGCGTGTGAACAAAGTGGCCGCAGTTACGTACCTAAAGTGCATGCGCCAATAACGTTTCAGCAGTGGTTAACACAATTGCCCGAAGGCATGCGACTAACCCTAGACCCCTATGCCGCAAAACCATTGCGAGAACTTGCGGTCGAACCTAAACAGCTTACGTTATTAATTGGCCCTGAAGGCGGCCTAACCGACCTTGAGGTGCAAAGCGCCAGCGACCATGACTTTTTACCGGTCCGCCTCGGCCCTCGAATTTTGCGCACTGAAACCGCCGCGTTAACGGCGCTTAGCGTAATACAATATCAATTTGGCGATCTTGCCTAAGGACATTTAATGAAACTTGCGATGATCATGGACCCAATTGAGTCGGTCAAAACATACAAAGACACCAGTTTTCGTCTATTGCTTGAGGCTCAAGCACGAAATTACGAACTCTATTATTTGACCATGGATGACCTCTCTATTGCGGCGAGTGAACCAATGGGTCGAGCACGTAGCGTTAAAGTGGTCGATCAGCCAACTGACTTTTATACGCTGGGCGAGCCAACCGAAATGAACCTGGGCAGTTTTGACGTCATTTTAATGCGTAAAGACCCACCCTTTGATACCGAGTTCGTTTACGCCACATATATATTGGAATTGGCTGAGCGCCGCGGAGCGCTTGTGGTAAACCGCCCGCAAAGCCTTCGTGATTGCAACGAAAAGCTCTTTACTGCTTGGTTCCCCGAACTAACGCCACCCACTATCGTGACTCGTCGTGCGGAGCAAATCCGTGCATTTCATCAGGAACACCGTGACATTATTCTAAAACCCTTGGATGGCATGGGTGGCGCGTCAATTTTCCGCGTTCGTGAAGATGGCACAAACTTAGGTGTCATCATCGAAACGCTCACCAATCACGGGCACCGATTTGCAATGGTTCAGCGCTATTTGCCTGAAATTAGCGACGGTGACAAACGCATCTTGATCATTGATGGTGAGCCTATGCCTTATGCGCTAGCGCGGGTTCCTTCGGCTGGCGAAACACGTGGTAATTTAGCGGCAGGCGGTAGTGGACGCCCCCAACCATTGAGCGATAGCGATTGGGAATTAGCACGAAAAGTTGGCCCTGAATTAAAACGCCGCGGGCTTACTATTGTCGGCCTGGATGTAATTGGTGACCGCGTGACTGAAATAAATGTCACCAGCCCCACTTGCATGCGCGAAATTGAATCCGCATATGATATCAATATAGCCGCGAAAGTATTTGAAGCTATCGAGCGGCAGTTGGGTTTGTGCTAACGGGGTAAAAACCGGCGTTTTCTCATTGGAGTTGTAAGAGTTATGGAAACATTAAATAGCCTACAGAATCATTTCTTGATTGCCATGCCCAGCATGGACGATCCGTATTTTGCACGCACGGTCACGTATATTTGTGAGCACAATGCGGAAGGGGCTATGGGGTTAATTATCAATCAACCGGTGGAATTGAGCGTTGAAGATTTACTTGAGAAGCTGGAAATTATCGTACCCGATAATTCAGTTGGCCTTGATGGCCCAGTCTACTCGGGCGGTCCTTTGGCGCGTGATCGTGGCTTTGTTTTGCATTCAACCGACCATACTTGGCGCAGCTCGGTGCAGCTCAGCGATGACATTGTCATCACCACGTCAAAAGATATTTTGGAAGCCATGGGCAAAGGAAACTTGCCAGATGACTACCTGCTGACATTAGGCTACGCTGGCTGGGAAGCGGGCCAACTTGAACGCGAACTGGCAGAAAATAGTTGGTTAACCATTCCAGCGGATAGTGACATTTTATTTCATACCCCAAGCAAAGAGCGTTGGCAGCGCGCTGTCAAAAAGCTCGGCATTCAAACTTGGCAGCTTGGCCCAGACGTGGGACACGCATGAGCCAGGTTATTGGATTTGATTTTGGTACACATAGCATTGGCGTCGCGGTCGGACAAACAGTTACTGGTACCGCTTCGCCGCTAACCGCACTTAAAGCAAAAGACGGTCAACCCAATTGGGATGCAGTTGCGAAGTTACTCGCCGATTGGCAGCCGGAACTGCTGGTGGTTGGTTTGCCACTGAATATGGATGGCACGGAGCAACCGCTGACTGATCTCGCCCGCAAATTCGCAAATCGGCTGCATGGCCGATTTGGGATTAAAGTGGCATTACAAGATGAGCGTTTAACAACCGTTGCGGCAAAAGAAGATTTGTTTGGCCGCGGCGGCTATAAACAATTGCAAAAAGGCAAAGTTGATAGTGCCGCGGCTCAATTAATACTCGAAGACTTTTTGAGTCAAAACTCTTAGTTAAAGGTTCTCTTCTGCGTACTGCGCCAATGAACTGCGCACCACCCCATTTAAGTTAACCGTTGCACTGCCGGGATAATCTTTAAAGCGCTCCACAATATAGGTTAACCCCGAAGTCACCGCGGTAAGGTAGTAGCTGTCGATTTGCGCCAAGTTACCCGAACAAATAATTTTGGTTCCGGTACCACAGCGGGTAATGATTGTTTTCAATTGCGATGCGGTTAAGTTTTGCGATTCGTCCAAAATTACAATCGCATTTTGGATACTACGCCCGCGCATGAAGTTGAGTGACTTAAATTGGATATTTGCCTTATTCATAATGTAGTTCAGGCTTGATTCCATACTCTCATCTTGTTTGTGCAGTACTTCTAACGAATCGGTAATGGCCGCTAACCAAGGCGCCATTTTTTCTTCTTCGGTACCCGGTAAATAACCAATAGACTCGGCAATTTCCGGCGTATTACGCGTGACAATAATCTTTTCATAAATGCCCTGCTCAATAACGAGCTCCAGCGCTGAGGCAAGCGCCAGCAACGTTTTGCCGCTGCCTGCTGGCCCAGTGAGAATGACCAGATCGATGCTCGGATCCAACAAGGCATTCATTGCCATAGCCTGATAGATATTTTTAGGGTGAATGCCCCAAGCTCGGTAACTCATCATGCGTTCGAAACCAATATCATGCAGCCGAATATTTTTATTGTCGTAGCCGACAACCTTTGCGGCAAAGTGCTCGGTACCATCAATAATGTATTGGTTACGGAACACTGTTGGCAGCACATCGCGCGCGACCTCGTGAAAAGTTTCCCGGCCCTCTTGAACGCTGGTAACGTCACCAACGTGCGCCCAAAAATCCCCTTCAACTTCAACAAAACCTTTGGATAAAAAGCGAATATCATCGATAAGTTGGTCGGTTCGATAATCTTCAACGCACTTAACCCCAGCCCCTTTTGCCTTCAAACGCATGTTGATGTCTTTGGTCACTAACACCACTTTCGTGGACTTGTGTTTGCGCTGCAGCTCCAGTGCTGTTTGAATTATCCGATGATCATTTTCAGACAAGTTTAGCGCTGCATCCTGTTGTTTCAGTTGATAATCAGGGTAAATCGCTAAAGCACCTTCGGCGTGATGCGCACCTTCCATATTACTCAGCGGCACGCCTTCAAGAATTTGCTCTGGTGTTGCGTCCTTCAACGCATTTTCGAGTGATCGAATCGCTACCCGCGCCTCACGGCTTACGTCTTTATGGCGATCTTTAATATTGTCCAGCTCCTCTAGGACAACCATGGGTATCACAACATTGTGTTCATCGAAGTTTAAAAAAGCGAGGGGTTCATGCAGCAGGATATTAGTATCAAGTAGATAAAACTTTGGAACGGTTTCGGACATGTTGTACCTCAAGCTACGTTGGTATTTTAATGATTTTGATAACGTGCCATTCATTTCTAAGACTAGCCTAACTTTCGTGAAAATGGTGTGAATATTCAAATAAATTTCGCTACCATGTGCGCCCTTATTATCGACTATGCTGTTAAAGGTCTTATTTGAATGGTAGCGAACACAACGTCAATGCAATTTATTCCGGGTCAACGATGGCTCAGTGAAACTGAGATGGAACAGGGACTTGGTATAGTTAGCCAACTGCAAGGACGAATGGTTACTGTATTATTCCCAGTTACTGGTGAATTTCGACAGTATGCGATAGCTGATGCTCCGCTAGCGCGTTACCAATTGTTAGTTGACGAAAAAGGTCAACATGGTGATGGTTGGCACTTCCGCGTCAATCAAGTCGATGAGCACAACGGCGTACTGACTTATCACGGTGTTCGTGACGACTCCGATGAACCGGTTACAGTTCCCGAGGCGCAACTAGCCGCGCAAGTTGCTACCAACCATCCGTTAACACGTATTCAGGCCGGCAAAGTTGATCGCTTAGACATGTATCAACTACGCTTGCAGGCTCACCATCATTTAAGTGCATGGCAAACAAGCCCCGCTGCCGGCTTGATTGGCGCACGCGCAGAATTACTGCCACATCAACTCTATATTGCTGCGACTGTAGCCGATCGCCACCACCCACGGGTGTTATTAGCAGATGAAGTGGGCTTGGGTAAAACCATCGAAGCGGGCTTAATTATGCAGCGCAGGCTACTGACTGGACGCAGCGAGCGCGTTCTTATTGTGGTTCCTGACAGTTTGGCGCATCAATGGTTGGTTGAGTTACTGCGTCGGTTCAATCTTCGTTTTAGTTTGTTTGATACTGAACGCTGCGAACAAGCTGCACTTGACGGTGGTGCAGTATTTGCCAGCGAGCAACTTGTGGTTATTCCTCAGTCGTTATTATCACACCCAATGTGGTCCGCTGAATTACTTGAAGTGGACTGGGACTTATTCATCATTGATGAAGCTCATCAAATTGCGCCTCAGGATCAACGTTTTGCTCTGGTGCAACAATTATGCGAGCAGGTAGCGAGCGTTTTACTGCTTACTGCAACGCCTGAACAAGCAGGCTTGGAAGCTCACTTTGCCCGGCTGCAATTGCTTGACCCCGATCGCTTTGATAGCTTTGAAAAATTCAAATCGGATCAGGCCAATTACAAAGCCTTAGCCCCGCAGGCTGAAGCACTTGCAAACTCCGGTGACAGTGCTGCATTGGATAAGTTATTAGACAGTTATGGCACCGGTCGGGTTATGTTCCGCAATAGCCGCGCTCACATCGGCGGTTTCCCTGAACGCCGCGTGCAAATGACGGAGCTTGAGGCTGGTGATGCATTAACGCGCCGTTTTGCTTGGTTGGTGAATCTGCTGAAAGAAAACAAACAAAACAAGTTTGTTTTAATTTGTCGTAGCGCTGAAATGGTACTCGCATTGCATGAAATGTTACGCATACAACACGGTATTCACGCAGCCGTTTTCCATGAAGGTTTAAGTCTGATTGAGCGGGACCGTGCCGCGGCATTTTTCGCCAGCCCAGAAGACGGTTGCCCATTGTTACTGTGCTCGGAAATTGGCAGTGAGGGGCGCAATTTTCAGTTCGCCCAACATTTGATTTTATTTGATTTGCCGCGCCACCCAGATTTACTTGAGCAGCGTATTGGCCGTCTCGACCGGATTGGTCAGCAAGGTGAAATTACGATTCATGTGCCGGTTGTTGAAGGCACACCTGAGCAAGTTTTATTTGCTTGGTACAACGCGATGAACGCATTTACCCAAACCAACGGCATCGGCGCCAATTTGCATCAACAATTTGCCGAGCAGGTTGACCTGCTTATCGATGAACTCGATACCGGTGACTTTGATTTGGACCAGCTTGAAGATCTTGTCGAAGACACGCAGGAAGCCAGCCAAAGGTTACGGGCTGAGGTTGATGCGGGCCGTGACCGCCTGCAGGAGCTGAATGCTTTTCGTCCACATCAGATTGCACAACTGCTGGAAACCATTACCGAGATTGAACAAGCGAGTGAACTTGAATCCTTTATGGTGTCGTTTTGGGCGCGTTTCGGGATTGAGTTTGACCGCCTCAACGACCACAGTGGTTGGCTGCGCCCGTCAGAACAAATGCGCGTGCCCATGGAAGGCTTGCCCGACGAAGGCATTACCGTCACTTTTTCACGGCAGTATGCACTGACTCACGAAGACGTTGCTTATTTGAGCTGGGATCACCCGCTAGTGCAGCAGGCGTTGGAGTTACTGACCAATGACACCTATGGCAGCACTGCTGTTGGGCTCATGCAGAATCGCGCCCTGCCTGCCGGAGCTTGGTTTATTGAGCTGCACTTCAGTAGTTTTGCCATGGCACCCAAACAACTGGTGATGAGCGAGTTTTATCCACGCCACAGCTTTCGCGTGTTACTTGATAGCAACGGCCGCGACTTAACCGATAAAGTTGCAGCTGGTGTGCTGGATAAGCAACTGCAATTCATTGATAAAAAGCAAGCTCGGCAGTTACTCAAACAACTTCGTAGTGCTTGTCAAAAAGCCATTCAAACCGCTTGGAAACCGGCGGAGCTATGTCAGCAACATCAGCTTGAGCAGGCGCGACACCATGTTAGAGAAGCGATGTCGTCACAGCAACAACGCCTGATCAAGTTACGGGAACGCAACCCAATGGTACGTGACAGCGAAATAGAAGCGGTCGCGTCGCGCCAGCAAGGGCTACTTGAAGCGCTTGAACAACCTGTGCTGCAGCTTGATTCAGTGCGCGTGATAGTGAACATGCCTGCATGACGCTACTTCACTACGCGCCACCTACGCATCCGTTTGTGACGATTGTGCACAGCGATGCGGATTTGGTGGTGGTGAATAAACAAAGCGGACTATTAAGTGTGCCCGGTAAAGCACCAGAGCACCGTGACTCGGTGTGGGCGCGTTTAGAACGCGTGATGCCTAATTTACGGGTGGTGCACCGCCTGGACATGGCCACGTCGGGCTTGATGGTGTTCGCCCGCGACAAGGTAACGCAAGCTGGATTGCAGCGTCAATTTGAGCGGCGCACGGTAACCAAGCGCTATCGTGCTCATGTATGGGGCCATTTACCAGCAAATCGCGGCTTCATTGAATTGGCGGTGCGCTGCGACTGGCCAAATCGTCCACGGCAAATGGTCGATTTACGTCTGGGCAAACCTGCAGTAACGCTTTACCGAGTTATTGCCGAACATGCTGCCGGTGATGTGGTTGAGTTGACGCCATACACCGGCCGCTCACATCAACTGCGGGTGCATATGCAAGCCCTCGGAACTCCGATTCTTGGCGATAAGTTTTACGCCGGAACCGAAGCCTATGCTGCTGCAAACCGGCTGTTACTGCACGCTGAAAAACTCGCTTTTACGCACCCCAAAACTGGCGTTGAGCTTACCTTTAATTGTCCTGCCGACTTTTAATAAGCTCGTACGCGGCCTGAATTTGCTGGGCTTTTGCCTGAGCAGACTCGCGCATTTCAGGCGGTAACCCCTGTGCTGCGAGCTTGTCTGGATGGTGCTTATTCATGAGCTTTCGATACGCCTTTTTCACGTCGGAGAAACTTGCTGAACGGGCAACCCCAAGTACTGCGTATGCATCATCAATTTGACTCGCTGAGGCCTGCGCATTTTGCTGACTTGAGCGACCGCCGCCGCCAAAACGTTGCCCGGCTTGCGCCATTTGCAGCAAAATATCCAGTTGTGCACGACGAAAACCAAGCGCTTGGGTAACTTTCACCAAAACATCGTATTCCGCTTGATCAAGCTGGCCGTCATGCAACGCAACGGTGAGCAATTGTTCGAGGAAAAACTGCAGTAAGTCACGCCGCCACGCAAGTTGCGCACGCAGTTGCTGTACCCGCTGGGTAAGTGGGAAATCAGCTTCTTTACCCTCACGAAAACTTTCTTGCGCTTGCGCGCGAGCGTCTTCAGAAAGTTGCAAATGCGTCATGAGCTGTGTGACGTAATCAATGTCTTGAGTGGTAACGCGCCCTTTGGATTTCGCCAAGTGCCCGAGTACACCAAATAACGTGCTCACGAATTGCTGAGGTTGTTGCGCTGTGCCCTGTTGCATGGCGCGCGTCAACGACTTATCAAACCAATGCCCAATTAAAACACCAAGCAATAACCCAATAAATCGTGCAAATAAAAAACCAAAAAAACCGCCAAGAATCTTACCCCAAATCATGGGTACTCCTGTAATTCTGCTAAACGTTCGGGCGTGCCAACATCTGTCCATGCGGCGTCGATAATTGTTGCTGCTATCTGTTGTTGCTGTGCGCCTTTATCTAAGAATGGGCGTAACCGAACAAACTGCTCACTGCCTGGATTATACATGGAGAACATTTCCGGTGAATACAAGCCCATACCCGTGTATGTGTAACTGGCGCCACCTTCTGCCGCACGCTGCAATAAACCATTGTTCACCGTAAAATCGCCCTGCGGGTTGTGGGGCGGGTTTTTCGTCAACAGAAGGTGAGCTACGTGCCCGCTTGATAACTGTTGCGGCAACTCAGCAAAGTCAAAATCAGTGAATATATCGCCGTTGATGACCCAAAAGGGTTCGGTACCCAGATGAGGTAACGCGCGGATGATACCCCCGGCTGTTTCCAGGCCACCAGACGGTTCCACGGAATACACAATCTTCAAGCCAAAGCGACTTCCGTTCCCGAGTTGTGCTTCGATTTTCTTGCCCAGCCACGCATGATTAATTACAACACACTCGACACCTTGCTTGGCGAGTTGCTCAAGATGGTATTCAATCAGCGCCTTGCCGTTTACTTCCAGCAAAGGTTTTGGTGTGGTGTCGGTCAACGGGCGCATGCGTTCGCCTCGGCCCGCTGCCAATATCATGGCGCGCATCAGATTAGTTCCTGCAGCGCGGGTTGCACCCGCTCGGCCAACCAATGGCGGTAGTCGTTAAACTCCGGATAAAACCCAGCGATGTCGTACAGATAGTCCACTGTGCGCGGTATGTCTTGTAAGTAGCCTGTTTTGCCATCGCGATGATAAAGCCGCGCAAAAATTCCAGCCGCTTTGGTGTGACGCTGCAGACCCATCAAGTCAAACCAGCGTTGCCATTGCTCAGCGGAAACCGCAACGGGAAGTAATTGTTGATGCTGCAATTGATTATACAAATCATGGCTAAGCTGTTGTACCAAATCATGGGGCCAACGCACGTAACAGTCGCGCAGTAAGCTCACCGCGTCATAGGTTATCGGCCCACGCACCGCGTCCTGAAAGTCGATATAAGCTAATTTCTGGTGTGCTTGCACCATAATATTGCGGGCATGGTAATCGCGATGAACGCCAACTTGCGGTTGCTCAAGCGCATTTTTGGTGAGCGTGTCGCAAAAGTTCGCCCACATCTTTTTTTCATCAGAAGAAAGACTCAACCCAAGATGGGAACCAACCAACCAGTCGTGAAATAAATCCAATTCACGCCGTAGCAAGGGCTCATCATAATTGGGTAATGGGCCGAGCTCAGTATTCTGCACACGCATTATCGCGGTTAAATCGGCTAATGCTTGCGCATACCAACCGCTCATTGACACTTCGGTTAGCTCGCTGAGTAACAAGGTTGACCCTAAATCAGACAACAACATGAAGCCTTGCTTTTCGTCGGCCGCAATAACTTCGGGCACGTTTACGCCCTGCTCTGCATAGGCTTGTGCAATCGCAATAAATGGTTGTAACGATTCCTGCGGTGGTGGTGCATCGACAGCAATCAAACTGCGGTGGCCGTCAGAGGTGCGAAAATAGCGACGAAAACTCGCGTCGCCTGATACTGGCTGTAATCGCTGTTGACGGTAACCGGTGACAGCTTCGCACCAGGCTTGTAATTGTATTTCTCGTTGTTCGTTCACATGGCCCTCGTGGCGATTATTTATTCATCAAATCATGCTGTCGCTGACAGATAAGTGAAAAACCCAGTGTAGCAAATGGCAGCAGAATAAAAATTGCTTTATCATACCCTGCACATTGTGAAGGAAAACTTGGGTATTTGGCTACATGCATAAAAATTTTCGGACCTCGTTATGGACGATAGCACTTGCGATTAGCAGTTGCTCTGTTCATGCGCAGCAACCAGCGAATACGAAACTGTCCGAAGTATGCCCAATTCCTGCGCCACTATTTGATGCACCAAAGCACCCAATTACTGGCCTGCCAACTGGTGCTATTGGCGTGCGGGCTAACCGCGCCGATATCGACTCAACCACGCAGGTTGCATCATTTTATGGCGATGTTGAAGTACAACTTGATGCGCAGCAACTGCGTACCCAACAAGCACAAATAAACCAGCAAACCGGTAATATTAACGCCAGTGGCGCAACACGATTTACCAATGGGTATGTGCAGGTCGCGTCTGAAAACTTCCGCTTAAATTCAGGTGAAAATCGGGCCTTTTTGAGTGGTGCACGGTATCAACTCACAGCAACTGGCGCGCATGGCAAAGCCGATGTGCTGTCATTATCACCCCAACGCGTCGTTTTAGAAGGTTCAACATTTACCACATGCCCCGGTGACAACCCTGCATGGCAAATGAGCGCGCAAGAGATTTCTTTAAGTGAAGACGAAGAATGGGGTGAAGCTTGGCATGCCAAGTTTGAATTGTTTGGGCTGCCGGTTCTTTATATTCCATATATCAATTTTCCTGTGACTGACGCGCGAAAATCTGGCTTTTTGTTTCCAACGTTTCGCTCATCACAAAAAAACGGTTTCGAAGTTGAATTGCCTTATTACATAAATATTGCGCCCAATATGGACGCAACTATTGCACCACGATATATGGCCGAACGCGGCCTGCAGATGCAAGGCGAGTTTCGTTTTTTAAGTGAAACCAGCCAAGGCCAATACAATCTCGCTTATTTAGAAGACGATAACAGCACCGTTGATAATAGTGCCCGTTACTTATGGCGTATTGAACAATCACACATTTGGGGCGACCACTGGCGCGGTTACATTAACGGCACCTTTATCAGTGACGATGACTATCTGAATGATTTAGGCAGTGATTTTGCTGGGCGCGCTGATGCGCAGTTGTATCGTCATGCGCAACTCGATTATTTAACCGACGACTGGCAAGTCACGTTGCGGGCTGAAGACTTTGAGTTGCTCGGCAATTACCGTTCGCCTTATCGAACCATGCCGCAAATAACCAGTCACTATAACCATAGCTCAGCGTTCGATTTAGATTTCACGTTATTTAGTGAGCTTTCTCATTTTCGTAATCAAGATGACAGCACCGACACGGCCACGCGTGTGCATTTAGAACCACAATTACGCTACCACCTTGAGCACCCGGGCTTTGATTGGTTGGCAGAGTTAAGCTATGCCTACACGTATTACGATCAAGAGCAAAATTTAACCACTGGTTTGTCGGCGAATCCAACGCGAAGCCTGCCAACATTCCGTTGGCGTGGTCGCGTTAATTTAGAGCGCTCGGTGGAAATTGGTGACGAGTCCTACATGCATACCCTGCAACCGCAGATTCAATACTTGTATACCCCGTACCGTGATCAGTCAGGAATTGGTATCTACGACTCAACCTTGATGCAGGACGACTACCAAGGCTTGTTTCGTGCCCGGCGTTTTTCAGGTTTAGACCGAATTGCCGACGCCAATCAAGCAACGGTTGGGGTATCAACAAGCTTGTTTGATCATCAAGCGCGGGAACTTGCCCGCGTCAGCTTTGGCCAGATTTATTATTTCGAGAATAGCCAAACACAATTGCTTGAGTCGGCAGACGAAAACCTCGCCAGTCGCTCTGATTTAGCTCTGGAAACGCGTTTTCGCATTAACAACAACATGTACTTCAATAGTTCCATTCAATACAACCTGGAGTTACATCGTACCCGTAAGAGCCAAACCACGATTGAATATCGAAAAGACGAATTTAATTTGATTCAATTCAGTCACCGCACAGTTACCAACTTACTTGAAGAAGATGTGGAACAAGTTGGCATGATCGGTGTCGTAGAACTCAGCCCGCGCTGGCAAATGGCGTCAAATTGGTATTACGACCTTGCAAACAGTCGTACCAACGACGCGCTCATTGCGTTACAGTACAGTGATTGTTGTTGGGCAATGCGAATTAGTGGTTATCGACGCATTAATCGCAATTTAGAATTTAATAATGGACTGCCACAAGTCGGCGCTCCAGAGTTCGACAACGGTGTAAGCATTCAATTTATAATAAAAGGCTTGGGAAGCGATAACCGTAGCTTGCTTGATCTACTTGAGCAAAGCTTGTTTGGTTACCGTCACCCATTCCATTTAAGCAACTAGGTAGTATTCATGGGTAAAATTGTAAAAGTTCTCGCCGCAACCGCATTGCTCTCGCTAAGTGTTACAGCATGGAGCCAACAGGTGCTTGACCGCATCGCAGTGGTTGTTAACGAAGGTGTTGTTTTAGAAAGTGAAGTTGAACAACTTGTTCAACAAGTGAAACGTAATTCAGCACAAAGCGATACTGCCTTGCCTTCTGACAAAGTATTACGCATTCAAGCAATGGATCGGCTGGTACTGTCGGAATTACAGATGCAGATGGCTGAACGCATGGGGATAACCATTTCTGATGCCCAGCTGCAACAGACATTAGTGTCAATTGCACAAGACCAAGGTATCACTGTTGACGAACTGCGTGCTCAAAACGAAGCCTCCGGTGTCAACTGGGAAAACTTTCGCGAATCAGTTCGTAAAGAAATGATCATTGGTGAAGTTCAACGCGCCGCTGTGCGTCGCCGCGTTGCTGTTTCACCACAAGAAATTCAAAACCTGGTAAATGCCATGAATCAGGCTAATGAGCAAGAAGTTGAATATCGCTTAGGCCACATTCTTCTTGGCTTTCGTGACGGTGCTTCTGCCGATGAAGTGCAAGCGACCCGTTCTCGCGCTGAGCAACTTATCGAGCGCTTAGCTGGAGGTGCCGATTTTTCGCAAGCCGCTATCACCTCATCTTCGGGCCCACGCGCTTTAGAAGGCGGTGATTTGGGGTGGATGAACATTAATGCAATGCCAACCCTATTTGCTGATGCGGTACGCAACAAGTCGAAAGGTGAATTGGTTGGTCCACTACGCAGCGGCGTTGGCTTTCATATTCTGCAAGTCACTGATGTTCGTGGTATAGAGCAAGTAGAAATTGACGAAGTAAAAGCACGTCACATACTTATTAAGCCCTCGATTATATTGTCGGAACGACGCGCGCAGGAAAAGCTCGCTGAGCTACGTGCAGAAATTATCGCCGGTGAATTGAGCTTTGAAGATGCCGCGCGCGAGCATTCCGCCGACCCGGGTTCAGCAGCCAATGGCGGCGACTTAGGTTGGTCTGAACCGAGCGTATATGCAGAAGAGTTTAAGCGTAAAGTCGAGCGTTCACCCATTGGTGAAATTACCGAGCCTTTCCAAACTCAGTTCGGCTGGCACATTCTTGAAGTACTCGACCGACGCAAGCTTGATGCAACCAAGCGCAGTAAAGAAAACCGTGCATACCAACTTCTGTTTAGCCGTAAGTATCAGGAAGAACTAGAAAACTGGCAGCAAGAAATGCGCGACCAAGCCTATATCGAAACGCTGATTGAGTAATAACTATGACTGCAGCGCGAATTGCATTTACACCGGGTGAGCCAGCTGGTATTGGCCCTGACCTTGCGGTGCATCTCGCGCAACAGGATTGGCCAGTTGAATTAGTTGTTGTTGCTGATCCTGAGTTGCTTCAACAGCGCGCAGCACTACTTGGTTTACCGTTGCACATTGTGCCCTACATTCAACAGAACCCAGCCCGCAGGCAAACTGCGGGTTCGTTGACGGTCTGTTCAGTACCCTTAGCAAAGCCCGCCATTCCGCAACACCTTGATGATGCAAATTCCAGCTACGTCATTGCCACGCTCAAACGTGCGGGCGAAGGCTGCATGCATGGTGAGTTTGATGCATTGGTTACAGGCCCGGTGCATAAAGGCGTTATTAATCAGGCCGGTATTTCATTTAGCGGGCATACAGAGTTTTTTGCCGAGCTAAGCAATACACCGCGCGTTGTTATGATGCTTGCCACAGAAGGTTTGCGCGTCGCCTTAGTGACTACTCACCTACCGTTAAGCCAAGTACCTGCGGCAATTACGCGTGAGCGTGTGGAGGAAACCCTCGAAATTATTGCGCGCGATATGAACACCAAGTGGGGTATTGAACAGCCACGCATTTTCGTCTGCGGGCTTAACCCACATGCGGGCGAACAGGGACATCTTGGACGAGAAGAAATTGAACACATTAGCCCAGCACTTGAGAATTTAAGAAATAAGGGCCTGCAAGTTTCCGGGCCCTATCCGGCAGACACCATATTTCAACCTCATTATTTAGCCAATGCCGATGTTATTGTAGCGATGTATCACGACCAAGGCCTGCCTGTGTTAAAATACAAAGGATTCGGCAACGCAATTAATATCACCTTGGGTCTGCCCTTTATTCGTACTTCGGTCGATCATGGCACCGCTCTCGATCGCGCCGGCACTCATAACATAGATGACAGCAGTGCGTTGCTCGCTTTACGCACTGCAATCGACATGGTAAATCGATGACAAAAACACATTTGGGCCATCGCGCTCGCAAACGTTTTGGACAAAACTTTCTTCATGATCAGTTCGTAATCAACGATATTGTCGATGCTATAAATCCACAACCCGAAGAGAATCTGGTCGAGATAGGTCCCGGCTTGGCCGCTCTAACTGAGCCAGTTGTTGAACGTGCCGGAAAACTAACGGTGGTTGAGCTTGACCGCGATCTTGCTGAACGGTTAGAACGGCACCCATTTCTACAAAGCAAGTTAACAGTGTTTCGTGGTGACGCATTAAAAACCGACTTCCGCCAATTTGCAGCAGATAAGCCTATACGGGTGTTTGGTAATTTGCCCTACAACATCTCAACCCCGTTAATTTTTCATCTGCTTGAGCATCTTGAAGTCATTCAAGACATGCACTTTATGCTGCAAAAAGAAGTTGTCGAACGCTTAGCTGCTGAGCCCAACAGTAAAACTTACGGGCGCATTAGTGTCTCTATACAGCAAGCGTGTCAGGTGGAATTGGTGCTCATGGTTCCGCCAGGCGCTTTCACACCGCCGCCAAAGGTTGAATCTGCCGTGGTACGCTTGATACCGTACAAAGAGTCGCCGTACCCGGTAAAAGATCGGGTGGCACTGCATAAAATTTGCTTGATTGCATTTAATCAACGTCGTAAAACCATACGTAACAACCTTAAGCAAATAATGAATGACGATCAGCTCGAGGCTCTTGGCATTGACCCCAATGCCCGTCCAGAAACTTTGTCAGTAGCGGATTATTGCCGCTTAGCAGACTGGTACAGCGAACAGCAAGGTGACCATGCGTAAAATCGATATTGAGGTTAAAACTCATTTCATTGCATCCCATTCCGATGAAACCGCCGGCGAGTATGCTTTTGCCTATTCAATTACCATTACAAATCAGTCGGATGTTTCGGTGCAGCTGCTCAAGAGAGCTTGGAAAATAACCGATGCCGACCATAAAATAACGCGGGTCGCTGGCGATGGTGTGGTTGGCGAACAGCCGCATATCGCACCGGGCGAAAGCTATAGTTACACCAGTGGCACAGTAATCGCTACGCCGATAGGAACAATGGAAGGCTTCTATACCATGGTCGATGCTGCGGGTGACCGATTTGATGTGGAGATACCGTCTTTTCGCCTCGCCATTCCAAACATAATTCACTAAACAACAGACTATGTCGCGTTATCTGGTTGGTGATATTCAAGGGTGCGCAGAGCAACTCTCACTCGTTCTTGAACAGGCCAATTTCAATCCGAAATTTGACGAACTCTGGTGCGTTGGTGATTTAGTTGGCCGCGGACCTGCTTCATTGCGAAGTTTAGAAATAGTTCGTGAGCTTGACGCCTCAGCCCGCATCGTACTTGGCAATCACGACTTAAACTTACTGGCTGTTCTGTGCGGCGTACGCGAGGCTGATCCAAAAGATAAGTTAGGTGCGATTCTCGCTTTAACCGATGCAGAAAAGCGTGACTGGATAGGCTGGTTAGTGCAACAACCACTGCTGTTGCGCAGCAGTGATAACTTGGTCATGACCCATGCCGGAATTTATCCTTGGTGGACCATCGATCAAGCAGAAAAATGCGCCAATGAAGTATCGGCAGCGCTGCAAACTGCATGGAAAAATGACCAGTTGTCGGAATTCTTGCAAAGTATGTATGGCAATGAGCCAAGCCAATGGTCTGATGATTTGCAAGGTGATGAGCGTATTCGATTTATAATCAACGCCTTCACGCGTATGCGCTTTTGCGACACTAACGGACACTTAAATTTTTCCGTTAAAACTGCACCGAATGACCCGAGCGTGCCAGAGCATCTTGTGCCATGGTTCGAGTTATGGGATGTCAGTGATACAACCCTTGTGTTTGGTCACTGGGCGGCCTTGATGGGAAAGACTCAACGTGATGATGTGATTGCGCTTGATACTGGTTGTGTTTGGGGTGAGCACCTCACGCTGATGCAGTGGCCTAATGGCCAATGCATCAGAGCGCCAGGTATTTAGCTTAAAGTAATTCGCGCAAACTTGCGTTTGCCCACCTGATAAACCGCTGTTGACCCCGATAAAACAACCATTTTCGTATCAGTTACTTTATCGCCATCTATTTTTACCGCGCCCTGCTTAATCATGCGCATGGCTTCTGAAGTGGATGCTACGAGCTCAGCTTCGCGCAGTAGGTTCCCAATCGCCAACTCACCGTTTTCACTGGCAACCGTTAGTTCCGGCATATCGTCGGGTATAGCATTCTTACTGAACCGTTGAATAAAGTCTTGCTCAGCTGCATCGGCAGCCGCTGCATCATGAAAGCGTGCAATAATTTCCTTAGCCAACAGAACTTTGTAATCACGTGGATTGGCACCATCTTTCACGGCTTGCTTGAATGTTTTTACTTCATCCAGTGGGCGGAAGCTTAATAGCTCATAGTAACGCCACATTAAATCGTCAGAAACCGACATGACTTTGCCGAACATCTCGTTGGCCGGTTCAGTAATCCCAATGTAGTTGCCTAGCGACTTCGACATTTTTTGAACGCCATCAAGGCCTTCAAGCAACGGCATCATCACCACAGTTTGTGGCTTCTGGCCTTCATCTTTTTGCAGTTCTCGGCCCATTAGCAGATTAAAACGCTGATCGGTTCCGCCCAGTTCAACGTCCGCCTTCAATGCGACGGAGTCCCACCCTTGTACGAGTGGATAAAGAAACTCGTGAATTGCTATCGGTTGCCCAGTACTGTAACGCTTTTTAAAGTCGTCGCGCTCAAGCATCCGCGCCACTGTTTGCCGTGCTGCAAGCTTTATCATGCCCGCCGCACCAAGGTCGTTCATCCACTCCGAGTTGAACCGGATTTTAGTCTTAGCTGGGTCGAGTATCTTAAAAACCTGCTCTTTGTAAGTTTGAGCATTCGCCAATACATCGTCACGGGAAAGCGGTTTACGCGTTACATTTTTACCGGTTGGGTCACCGATCATGCCGGTGAAATCACCAATCAAAAACACAATTTCGTGGCCTAAATCCTGAAAAGCTCGCATTTTATTAATCAACACCGTATGCCCAAGGTGCAAATCAGGGGCGGTAGGGTCAAAACCAGCTTTAATTACCAGCGGCTTGCCACTAGCAAGCTTTTCTTTAAGCTCTTCTGCTAAAAGAATTTCTTCGGTACCACGCGCAATCTCTGCAAACGCATCCGCAGCTGATAATTTCATAGTCGACTTTCTCCTGATATCGTTCAATTTGGCCACGAACCCCGCATTGTATGCTATTTCTCCAGCCGGTTTAAGCGTAATTAAACGTAAATTGACTGGAAAATCGCCATGCTTCGTATTATTCTGCAATCAGATCTAACGATACTCTAACAACTAAAGAGCGCTAACACGTCGGAAGGTTATGAAGTCGATTCCAAAATATATGGCAAGATTTATCGCCGCGTTGCCGCGGCGTCACCAAGTGCTGCTCAGCTCTGTCTGTGCGGCAACGCTGCTCGTTGTGTTGCTTCCATCTGAGTCAGCAACAGCTTCTCGTCATGTCAGTGAGCCACAATTAGGGCAATCTGAACTTATTATGGGCCAACGCTACCAATTAGAAATTAGTGTTGAAGCGCAGCAAGGTGCTGCGAACAATAATGCTGAAACAAGCGTACGCTGGAGTGGCTATGAAGTGCGCTCTGGTGATTCGTTAGCCCGTATATTCGATAAAATGGGGCTTTCTCCTCAGCAACTTTATCGCGTCACTCAAGATAGCCAAGCCGACAAATATCTGCGCAAGATTCACCCTGGCGACACCTTGCGTATTGCGCGCGACGAAAATGACCAACTTATCCAGATTGCTTATCAGCTAAACCCAACTGACACCTTGATTATTACCAAAACAGAACAGGGTTTTGTCAGTGAAATCGAAGCCAAGAGTGTTGAAGTTCGAACAGAAACTGCACACGCACGCATTCAATCAAGTTTTTGGAACGCAGGTATTGATGCGGGTCTGACAGAAGGTCAGATTATGAGCATTGCTGACATCTTTGGCTGGGATATCGATTTCGCGCTGGATTTGCGCGAAGGTGATGAATTCAGCGTGATGTTTGAAAAGGAATATGCCGACGGAGAGTTTGTCGGGTACGGTCGCGTGTTAGCCGCCGAGTTTGTGAATCGTGGCGAGCATTATCAGGCTTTCCTGCACGACAATGGTGACTTCTACAATGCTGAAGGGCGTGCGATGCGTAAATCGTTTTTGCGCTCACCGGTTAAGTTTACTTATATCAGTTCAAGCTTCAATCCTCGCCGACTGCATCCGGTGACGGGGCAAGTGCGCCCGCACAACGGTATTGATTACGCAGCGAAAACTGGAACACCGATTATGTCGTCAGGCGCAGGCCGCGTTATCGCAAGTGCTTACAACAATTTGAATGGCCATTATGTTTTCATCCAACACGGCGAACGTTACGTCACTAAGTACCTTCACCTAAGCAAACGCCTGGTCAAAAAAGGACAACGCGTTAAGCAAGGCGAACTCATCGGTCGCGTTGGCGCCACCGGTCGCGTAACGGGTGCTCATTTACACTATGAATTCCTTGTTGATGGTGTGCATCGCAATCCTCGCACGGTCAAGTTCCCACAAGCCGAATCATTGATTGCCGCAGAATTACCATTGTTCAAAGATACCGCTCAACAGCGGCTCGCAGTTCTGAACGACAGCAAACGGTTATACTTGGCGATGCGCTAATGTCTCAGCGTGAACTCTATCTAGGTCTCATGTCAGGCACCAGTATGGATGGGCTGGATGTGGTGCTAGTTGAGTTTGACGGTGAGCAGCCCGAATTACTGAGTCATCAGCACTATCCGTTGCCGGATAACTTACAACAGCAACTGCACCAACTGTGTCAGCCTGAGGCCGAGGAACTTGATCTTTGGGGTACCGCCGATCGGCTATTTGGAATGTTTAGTGCGCAATGCGTTACGCAATTTCTGCAGCATATCAACGTGTCCCCCAATGCGATTAAAGCGATTGGCAGTCACGGGCAGACCGTGCGCCATCAACCCGATGCAACGCCCCATTACACCCTTCAACTTGGTGACCCGAACACCATTGCAGCGTTAACGGGTATCCCTGTTGTCGCCGACTTTCGGCGTAAAGATATTGCCTTAGGCGGACAGGGAGCGCCGTTGGTACCAGCGTTCCATCAAGCCATTTTCAGCAGTTTTGATGAATCCCGGGTTATTTTGAATTTAGGCGGCATCGCTAATATTACTTGGTTACCTGGAACCCCAGCTGGGGTGACTGGTTTTGATACGGGCCCGGCGAATACCCTTATGGACCGCTGGTTTAAAGAATGTCACCCTGAACATTCTGATGAATTTGATCGACACGGCGCATTCGCAGCCAAGGGTACGGTACTTGATGATGTGCTTGAAAAGTTAGTTGCGGATAGTTATTTCAGCCGACCGCCCCCCAAAAGCACTGGCCGTGATGACTTCAATTTAGACTGGTTGCGAAGCCACGTGAAGAATCTGAACAGCTATCAACCTGAAGATATTCAAGCAACCTTAGTGGCTTTAACCGCGCGCACCGTTGCGGATGCGATATCGCAATGGTTGCCAGAATCGCCCGAAACTATTTTCGTCGCTGGCGGCGGCGCCTACAATCCAATTCTGATGAGCGCACTGAAGTCTGCACTCCCACATCGCGGCTGGCATGCCACATCCGTTCTTGGGGTGTCGCCTCAACATGTTGAGGCTATGGCGTTTGCGTGGCTGGCGCGCTGCTATATGCAGCGTACCCCTGGCAATTTGCCCGCAGTGACCGGCGCCAGCCGGTCTACGGTACTTGGTGGTCTATATTTACCGTGAGTTGTTAAACTCCCAGAGCGGCAAAGGCGTCGCGCGTTAGATTTTCATTACGACCGTTTTCACCAACCACAATGCTATCTTCAATTCGAACCCCACCATATGGGCGCAACGCGTCAATGCGTTGCCAATTGAAGTCATTATTACCTTGGTGCGCTTCCAGCAACTGATCGACAACATAGAGCCCAGGTTCAATGGTGAACGCCTGTCCAACCTCAACGTCACGCAGCAGCCGCAAGAATGGATGGCGCGAGTCACGGGCTATCGTGTCACCGCGGTCACTTGCTAAGAAGCCGCCCACGTCATGAACTTGAAGCCCGATAAAATGACCCAGCCCGTGCGGGAAAAATGCGCTGCTATAGCCTTGCTCGTAAATGCTTTCGGCCGAACCTTTTACAAACCCAAATTCACTAAGAATCTTCGCAATTTTCAAGTGTTGGCTAACATGCAGTTCATAGTAGTTAATGCCAGGTTTAATCTCGGTAAGTAGTTCTTGCTGTGCTGCATCCATCGCTGCAATCAAATCTGCAAAAAAGCCAGTTTGGCGCGCATAAGTGCGGGTAATATCGGCACAGTAACCGCGGTATAAAGCACCTGCATCAATTAAAAAAGAGCGTGATTCAGCTGGCGCTTGGGTTTCGTATACGTCGTAATGCAGTACAGCCCCGTGTTCATTCAAGGCAACAATACTGTTGTAAGGAACCTGACATTCACGAAAATTTATTGCAGCAAGGTAAGCATGGTGAATTTCTAATTCACTGGCGCCGCTCATGAAAGCGTCACGTGCAGCAATATGTGCTTTAGCTGCTAATTTATTCGCTTCACGCAGATTCCCGACTTCCCACTCAGTTTTGATAGCACGATGAAAGTGCAGGTGGTCAATCAAATTTGCTGGATTACGTGCCTTAACCGGCCAGCTTGCAACAGGTTCAGCGAAGTCCTCGCCAATAAATGCGGCTGACTTTAACTTATCACCAAGCCAAGCTGTCATTTTGTCTTGCTCGTCAATTACAACCAGCTCAACGTGTTCCTGCCATTCTTCAACGGGAATCTGAACTTCGGCATGCCAAAAATCGCGCGGCTTAAACAGAAAAACTACCGGCTTATTCCCCGGTTCATAAAAGATTGCACTTTTAGGGCTTTCAATGACTGGAACCCAATATTTGAATAACGGGTTTACTTTATAAGGGGCTGGATTGTCATCTAGAAATGCAACACGCGGTTGGCCCGCGTAAATAAGAACTGAGTCGTAACCGGTCGCGGTAAGTGCCGCGTCAAAACGGGCACGAACCGTGGCGATATGATCTGCGTATGCGCTCATAAAAACCTCGCTTAGAATGTGTGGGAATATTCTAACCGAAAGCGCGAGTTAACTCATCCTCAGATCGCGAAGCTAGACCCACAACCACAGGTAGTGGTCGCATTTGGGTTATCAACGAAGAATCGGGCACCTTGCAAACCTTCTTCATAGTTTACAGTTCCGCCGACTAGATATTGCAGGCTCATTGGGTCAACCACCAAGGTGACACCATTTTTTTCTATTTCCATATCGCCAGGATTGGCTTTCTCATCAAAAGTAAAACCATACTGGAAGCCAGAACACCCACCACCTGTTACGTACACACGCAGTTTTAACGCCGGGTTTTCTTCTTCGGCGATAAGTTTTTTTACTTTGTTTGCCGCAGATTCAGTAAACTGAATAGGCATCGCTTGTGCTGCGTCGGTCATGATGTTTTGGTACCTCTTGAAAATTCAGCTGCTATTTTCGCTTACCTGACTAAAAGGGTCAAGTATTGACCCTAGTATAACACGTAATTATTCCACGCCCTGACTTGCTCGTTCCTGCAACAATTGACTCCAGAAAAAGCTACGGGTCAGGGGTTGCTTCGCGCCATTGATGTTTACCTCAACATCAATGCGCTCGGGCAGGAAGTCTTCCGGTAATACAAAGTCGCCTGCCTGAACAGTAAAGTAGCGCATACTAAATTGCCGATCTTTCGCCTCGATATTCGCTAAAGCCAGTAAATCAAAGCTGGCTGACTTACCCTCTTTGCGGCCATGCAAACGAATATTTAACGACCCCTTGGTGAGGCTGCGTAGTCGTTCCATTTGCACAATTGCCAGCCGGAAATGAAAGTGGTTCGCCGCGATATTCTGTTGCAGCTCCAGCGAGTCGATAACCACCCCGCTGGCCTCAAGTTCTGGTGCCATAATTTTTTGATAAAAAGTTAATTCACGTCGCAGAGCAAAGTTTTCGTCTTGTGCCATGAGCAACTCTTGTTGCAGGCTTTTACTTGCAGCACGTTCGATACCGAGTTCGACGGTGGCAATATGTTGTTGGTAGTCGAAGGTTTCTGAGCGCTCGTAGAGCTGCTCGATTAGCAAGTTTTTGCGCTGAATCTCATCATGGAGTGCAAGCACATGCCAGTTTCCGCCCCAGTATCCGGCCAAAGCGCCACAGGCTATTGCCAGAGCAAGCACACCCCACCCACCAAAACGGTGAACTAAAGCGCTGATTATGATATTTTTCTTCTCTTTCATCGATTCACTTCTTATCATGAGTTAGCGTCATGCTACGCAGGCGCTTATCATCACGCAACTAAAAATAGTCGAGCACAGGCGGTCGTATGATTCTTTGGCTTAAAGCGTTTCATGTAATATTTATGGTAGCTTGGTTTGCCGGTATTTTTTATTTACCACGGCTATTTGTCTACCACGCCCAGAACGATAACGAAAACGTTAGCGAACAACTCAAAGTAATGGAACGACGATTACTCTACTTTGTCACGCCTTTTGCGATTCTCACCTTGGTTTTTGGTTTAGCTCTAATGTGGATATATGGGGCTGCTTGGCTGAAAGCAAGCGCTTGGTTGCACGTTAAATTAGTGCTGGTTGCTGTGCTTTATATCTATCATGGCTATTGCTTTAAGCTTTTGTCGGATTTTAAACACAAT
Organism: Pseudidiomarina sp.; assembly: GCF_048267825.1. Classification (NCBI taxonomy): domain Bacteria; kingdom Pseudomonadati; phylum Pseudomonadota; class Gammaproteobacteria; order Alteromonadales; family Idiomarinaceae; genus Pseudidiomarina; species Pseudidiomarina sp. The sequence continues at coordinate 26,472 of NZ_JBLWWR010000012.1, read as the reverse complement.
CGTAATACCCGCAGCCATAAATTCTACCGGGTGTTTAATGAAGTACCGGTATTCGCTTTATTTGCGATCATCATCTTAGCTGTGGTCAAGCCGTTTTAATGGCTTGACCATTCTTTTTAGGCACACTTTCTGCTAAAGTATCCGTCCAGTGTTTTCCATCACTGCAGGGCCTCTAATCATGAATTTTACCGGTGCCAACATCCTTTCTGTTGACCAATTCGATATTGATAGCATTCAAACTATTTTTGCGACTGCGGACCGTATGCAGCCCTACGCGCGGCGTCAAAAACGCACAAAAGTTCTTGATGGTGCAATTCTTGGCAACTTGTTTTTTGAGTCGTCAACGCGAACGCGGGTAAGTTTTGGTACTGCATTCAATTTGCTCGGCGGCGAAGTGCGCGAAACCACGGGAATGGAAAGTTCTGCGCTGGCAAAAGGTGAATCCCTCTACGATACCGCACGTGTACTGAGTAGCTACAGCGACGTTATTGCAATGCGTCATCCAAAGTCGGGTTCCGTAGCTGAGTTTGCCGAAGGGAGTCGTGTTCCAGTTATCAATGGCGGCGATGGCGCCAATGAACACCCAACCCAAGCATTACTCGACTTGTACACCATTAAGCAAGAGTTGGCCTACCATGGTCACACGGTAGATGGCATGCATATATGCATGATGGGCGACTTAAAATTCGGCCGTACCGTGCATTCCTTGTCGCGACTACTGGCCATGTATAAAAATATTCGCTTCACCTTAATTTCACCACGCGAATTAGCCATGCCCGACAGCGTGCTGGAGGTTTTAGCGAAAGTTGGTCACCAAGTGGTAATTACCGACCAGGTAAGCGGTATTTCTGATGCTGATATTGTCTACCAGACACGTATTCAGCAAGAACGCTTTACAACACCGCAAGAAGCAGATTTATACCGGGGTAAATTTAGGCTTAACAGCGAAATTTATACCAAACACTACAAGCCGAACACAGTGATTATGCACCCGTTACCACGTGATTCGCGCGCAGAAGCCAATGAATTAGATAATGATCTGAACCAAAATCCTAATTTGGCCATATTTCGTCAAGCCGATAACGGCGTTTTAATTCGAATGGCCCTTTTCGCTTTAACATTAGGTGTGGCGGACCAGGTTGATAAATATGAATGCGATGTGAACTGGTACAGTGAGAAACGTACCGGTTATTAGTCCATCTACAATGAATATGAGGAAACGAATGTCACGTTCTGACGAATTATTTGCCCAAGCACAACATAGCATTCCTGGCGGCGTAAACTCTCCGGTTCGCGCATTTAATGGGGTTGGCGGGTCGCCAATATTCATCGAACGCGCCGATGGCGCTTACATGTTTGATGCCGACGGCCAACGTTACATTGATTATGTAGGTTCCTGGGGCCCAATGATTTTGGGACACAACAACGCCGCTATTCGTGAAGCAACGCATCAAGCAGTTGACCGCGGACTAAGCTTCGGCACGCCGACAGCCAACGAAATCACAATGGCTGAAAAAATAAAGTTCTTAGTGCCGTCCATTGAGAAAGTACGGATGGTAAATTCAGGTACTGAAGCAACCATGACAGCCATTCGTTTAGCACGTGGCTTTACTGGACGTGACAAAATTCTAAAGTTTGAAGGCTGCTATCACGGGCATGCGGATGCTCTGCTGGTAAAAGCTGGCTCAGGCGCCCTGACGCTGGGTGTACCCAGCTCGCCGGGCATTCCTGAAGACTTTGCCAAACATACACTTACCGTAACCTTTAATGATCTGGATTCGGTACGCCAAATATTCGCCGAATGCGGCGATGACATTGCAACCATCATCGTTGAACCCGTTGCAGGTAATATGAATTGTATTCCGCCTGCCCCAGGATTCTTAGAAGGCTTGCGTGAAATTTGTGACGAGTATGGCAGCGTACTTATTTTTGACGAAGTTATGTCAGGGTTTCGTGTTGCCCGTGGCGGCGCGCAAGAGCGCTATAAAGTACTTCCAGACTTAACCACCCTTGGCAAAGTAATCGGTGGCGGTATGCCAGTCGGTGCTTTTGGTGGTAAGCGCGAAATCATGGATTACATTGCACCTGTCGGGCCGGTTTACCAAGCTGGCACATTGTCTGGTAACCCCGTCGCTATGGCTGCTGGTTTAGCTGCATTAACCCAGCTTGAAGACGAAGCCTTGTATCCAAATCTTTATGCCAAAGTCGATCGTCTTTTGGATGGCTTGCAAGCTTTAGCTGATGAAGCAGGTATACCATTTACAACAAACCGGGCAGGTTCTATGTTTGGTTTCTTCTTTAGTGGTGATGCCCCAATTACTAGTTTCAAACAAGCAACCGAGTGCAACATGGCGCATTTCCGCTCGTTTTATCACAGTATGCTAAAGCAGGGCGTTTATTTAGCCCCATCAGCTTTTGAAGCTGGTTTTATGTCTGCTGCGCATTCTGATGCGGATATTGAGGCAACATTGGCGGCCGCAAAAGTGGCATTCGCAGCGCTAAAATAAGCGCTGCCACCACGATTTTTCCTCAATCTCACCGGAGCATCCAAGGTCGTCAGGTAACAGTTTTTTGCGCGCCGGTAACAGGCGCGCATTATTACATTCAACCGGAATACGAACACCCAGTGTTGGATGAAATGCAGCGGCCTGCACGTCTGTTGGCGTTTGCAATTCCAGCGGGGTTATTAGCAACTGGCTCAACACACCCTGCACCACGCGCAACGCGCCACTGCTGCCCGTTAATTGCACCGGCTGGTTGTCATCACGCCCTAACCAAGCCGCAATCACGTGCTTATTATCGTAGGCAACAAACCAACTATCCCGATAGTCATTGGTAGTCCCGCTTTTACCGGCAAGTTTATTCACCCCAAATGCGTCCGCTAATTTACTTCCGGTGCCCTCATTAATCACGCCCCGTAAACCATAATTCACGAGGTATCCCGCCGTGGCAGAAAACACTTGCTTAGCGTCTGTTTGTTGCCGTTCAAAGAGCGTTAATCCTTGGTGGTTGGTTACTGCGCGAATACTTTGCAGCGGTCGATGGGTTCCCTGCTGCGCGAGCATGCTATAGATTTCCGTCACCGCAAGCGGCGACAACGGCACGGCACCTAATGTCAGCGATGGTACACTCGGTATCGGAGTGTCCACCCCGCTAGCTTGCAACAAATCAACAATTCTATCGATGCCGATACTTAAGCCCAAGCGCACCGCTGGTACGTTGCGCGACTGCGCCAATGCGTCATAAGCAAGCATCGCGCCTACATGCTCTTTGTCAAAGTTTTGCGGTGACCAGGAAGGTTGCCCCTGCTGCTCATAAAGCAACGGTTCATCAAACAACAAAGAGCCAAGTTCAAAGTCAGATAAACTGGAGAATGCTTCAGCATAAATTAAAGGTTTTATCAGCGAGCCGACAGGTCGCATCGCGGCTACCGCGCGATTGAAACCAACACGACGCGGATTGCGGTCACCAACAACTGCGGTAATGCCCGCTTGCTCGTGATTCGCTATTACCACCGCGCCTTGTAACTCTGAATCTTCACTCACTTTCGGCAGCTCACGTGTCAGGGCTTGCTCTGCTGCGTCTTGCGCCAGAGGGTCAAGATAGGTGAACACGCGCAAACCGTCTTGCTGCCAGTTTTCCGGCAAGCGCATTCGCCGTAATTCAAACTGGACTAACTCCATGTAATGGGGAATATTTTCGCTCACCAAACGCCCGCTGCCGTGCGGAATAACGGGTTGATTAACGCTTGCCACGTATTGCGACTGACTGATCAAGTTTTCTGCGAACATCAATTGCAAAATAAGGTCGCGCCGTTCTTGCGCGCGCTCTGGGTAGCGACGCGGATCATAATAGGACGGGCCTTTGATAACCCCCACTAGTAGTGCAACATCGGCAGGGTCGAGCTCTTCAACTTGCTTGCCAAAATAGAGTCGACTGGCAAGCCCTACACCATGAATAGCTGAACCTCTATCCTGCCCAAAATAAACTTCGTTCAAGTACGTTTCTAGAATTTCATTTTTACTAAATCGGTAGTCGAGAACAATCGCCATGAGCGCTTCATTGGCTTTACGCCATAAGGTGCGGTCACGCGTTAAATACAAGTTTTTCACCAATTGCTGAGTCAGTGTGCTACCGCCCTGCACGGTTTTCATTGCAGCAAGATTGGCTAGCGCCGCACGCCCAATTGAGGTTAATGAAATGCCTGAATGGTGGTAGAAGTCACGATCTTCAATGAGCAACAGGGTTTCGATTAGCAAGCTTGGTACACGTTCCAGCCCCACTAATAAACGATCTTCCTTATTACCGCCCGATAAACGTCCCAAGTAAGGCGGTTCAAGTTCAACCTGATTCAGTCTTCGACCGTCAGGAAGACTCATGACTGCTTGCACCCTATTACCGGCAAAATTCACTTGAACGCGCTGAGCCATTTGCGGGCCCTGCGCAAAGTCGAACGGGCGACGGTAGATTTCAACGCCATACTGGGTGACATTGTACTGGCCCGTATCCGCAACCTTCGCGACACGTTGATAGTTTAATCGGTCAAGCTCTGCAACCACCATCTCACGTGTAATTGGCGCAGCAGGTTCCAAGGTTAAGCTACGCCCATAAATAAGCGCAGGCGCTTGATAACGATTGCTGCTAAAGCGTTCAGTCAGGCTCGCGTCAAGGTAAATTAAATACCCAACGAGTACCACGACGCCAATTAGCGCCAGCTTAAGCCCAAGCACAACTAGTCGGCGCAATACAGACGGCTTGGCCTTCTTGTTTTTTGTCATTTCAACTGTCTCTTGGTTTGATGTGTTGCTTGCGCTTGGCGTGGGTCATCTGGCCACGGATGCTTTGGATAACGACCTTTCATTTCTTTTTTAACGTGTTGATAGGCATTACTCCAAAAGCTAGCTAAATCGCCGGTGCGTTGCAATAATCTTCCGGCTGGCGAAAGTAAATCTATGGTAATAGTCGTTTGACCGTGACACAGCGTGGGAGAAATTGGCTCACCAAACATTTCTTGTAGCTTCACAGCAACCAATGGCTGCTCGGCGCAGTAATCAATTTTCACCTGCCGCCCACTGGGAACTTCAAGCTTTTCAGGGCAGGCCTGATTCAGCTCGTTATGTTGTGCATAGGTTAAACGGGCTTGCAATGCAGCGCTGGGATTCCACGCCTTTATTTTCTGCAGGCTGTCGATGTGCTGCCAATATGGTGTGGCCCAGTGTTCAAGCTCATCAACTAAAGTGGCTGCATCAAACTTGGGCCAATGCTCTGGTTTAAGCTTTTCTTGGTACAGGTTAACACGCGCCAACCACTGCCGGGTTTCGTCGTTCAGTGTAAAGTACTCGAGCCCGTGCACAGCAACCTGATTGCTCACAAAACGTGTCAAAGCGGCTAAACGGTCAGCTGCCGAGATAGCATTTGGCGCTAACTTTTCCGATAGAACAATGGCACCGATAGCTTCAACCTGAACCGCTCGTAGGCGTTGTTGTGGCCCCTGCCAGCGCACCTCAGTTCGACGATCTTTTTGAACTGCTGGGTGGTTCAAGTCACTTTCATTTAAAGCAATAGCAGAGCCTATTATGGCATCGGCCTGCTGCTCGCTAAGCATCATATCAACCACCAGCAGCCACGCTGATCGTGGTCGCGTGTCTTCACGGTGGAAAGTTGCACCGCCGCCATAACTTAAAAGATACCCTTCACCACCCCGTCGTTGCTGTGCAATGCGGTCGCTATAGCCCCACAGCAACAACTCAGCCACCCATGTTGCATCAGGCTGTGCCGGCTCGACCTTAAGGCGTTTGCACCAATATTGAAAGCGTTGACGGGACGCCGGCACTAGACGGCTTACGTCAGCCGGGAACGACTCAGCAGGACCCGGCTGCTCAATTTGAGCCACCAGCCAAGCTGCAGTCACGCGCACCTGTGGCGACTGTTCAGACGCATATGCCAGAATACGCGCAACTCGGGGTTCGGCACCGAATTCAGCAATTTTAGCCCCCATCGCAGTCAACCCACCGTGATCATGGCTAATACCGAGCTGAGCCAATAACTTGTCTGCTGCTGCTAAATTCGCGTTATTCGGCTGACTGAAAAATTTCAGCTGCGCAGGCGCTGCTCCCCAACGACGGCACTCTAATAGCAGCGACGTTAAATCGGCCGTTTCCAAATCGGGTGCCTGAAACTCGCGCATACCATGCTCTTCATTCTTTGCCCACAAACGCATGCAGAATCCAGGCCCTAAACGCCCAGCTCGACCAGCACGTTGCGTGGCTGAAGCTTTACTAATACGTCGGGTAAGCAAACGCGTAATGCCGTGCTGTGGATAGAATTGAGCCTGCCGCTCACGACCACTATCAACCACAACATCAATGCTTGGAATAGTAAGGCTGGTTTCGGCAATATTGGTCGCAATAACCAGCCGACGGCGCGATGGGTTTGGAGAAAAAATTCGCTTTTGATCCGTCAAAGGTATTTGTCGGTGCAACGGCAACACATCCCAATTCGGCATCTGTTCAAACTGCGCACACAACGCCTTGATTTCGCGCTGGCCCGGCACGAAAACTAACACGCCCAGTTGCGCCGTCTGCATCGCTTTTTCAATCACCTTGGGTAATTGTTGCAACCAATACTGACCAGCGGCTACCGGATGATAGCTAATGTCGACAGGGTATTGACGCCCTTCGCTCTTCAGTACTTGTGCATCACCCAACCAATCTGCAATTGCCTGCGCGGGGAGGGTCGCAGACATGACAAGTAAACTTAAGTCGTTACGTAGATTGGCACTTTCTAAGGCCATGGCAAGGCCAAGGTCACTCGTTAAGTTACGTTCATGAAATTCATCAAATATCACCAAACCAACGCCAGTCAGCTCTGGGTCGTTTTGAATGTACTGGGTAAACATACCCTCGGTCACAATCAATAACCGTGTATCTTTATTGAATTTAGCTTCGCCGCGAATATGGTAGCCAATCGACTGACCAACGGCTTCACCGCGTTGTTCAGCCAAAAAAGTCGCGATGGATATTGCGGCTAAACGCCGTGGTTGCAGAAGCAAAATACGTTGGTTGGCAAGCACCTCTGCATCAAGCAGAGCTAAAGGTAGAACCGTTGATTTGCCAGCGCCGGGCGGCGCTTCAAGCACCACACGTGCGCCGGGTAACAAGGCAATAACATCATCAATGAGCGCTGTTACCGGCAGCACCTGTGGTCGCGTCATGGCGTTACTTCAACAAGGTAGCCGCGATAGTACGGAAACCTAAGGCTGTTGCACCTGTTGGCCACAAGCCATTGGCACTGCCGTGATAAGCGCCAGCAATGTCAAAGTGCAGCCAACCAGCGCCATTGTTTGGCGCAAACCGCAATAAAAATCCAGCTGCATTGCTCGCACCACCTGACCCGCCACCTTTTTGTGGTCGGCTATTTGCGGTGTCCGCGAACGCTGACGGGCAGTTATCTTTATGCCACGGGTTCAATGGCAGACGCCACAACAATTCGCGTTGCTGTTCAGCTATTGTTAACGTTTCCTGCGCCAGTTTATCGTCAACACTAAAGAGTGCGTTGTAATCGGTACCAACTGCCACTTGAGCAGCGCCAGTTAAGGTTGCTGCATCGATGATAAGCTTCGCATTTACTTCACCCGCATAGAGCAGCCCATCGGCAAGAACCAATCGCCCTTCAGCATCAGTATTGACGATTTCAACGGTTTGCTGGTCTTTATAGGTAATGATATCGCCAAGCTTATACGCACTGCCGTCAATCAAATTTTCAGCACAACACAACACCAACTGTACGCGTTTGTTGAGCCCTTGATGAATGGCATGAACCAGAGCTCCTGCCACGGTGGCAGCACCCCCCATATCACATTTCATGGCCAGCATTCCTTCACTGGATTTGATGCTGTAACCACCACTATCAAAGGTAATGCCCTTACCGATCAGAACGGCCTCGACCTCGGCGTCCTTATTATTGCTTGGGTTGTAGTCAACCACTAACATGAGCGGCGGACGCTCACTTGCACGGCCCACCGTATGAATTCCCATGCGCCCGTCTTGAATCAAATCGTCACCTACGATTGATCGGACTGATATGGCATTCGGGGCAACGGCCGTTAATTTCTCGCTAACCATTTGCGCCAGCGATTCTGGGTAGATTTCATTCGGCGGTAAGTTAATTAATTTACGCACCCAGGCAGCTGTATCGCGCATCTGCTGGAGGGTTTCGGCATCGCCCGCCCACTCAATTTGGTTCTTAGTTAAAGTATCTGTAAAACCGTTCGAAAACGCCCATTGACGCTCGACATCCCAGTTGTCACCCATTAATTTTGCGGCGTTGATGCCTAAATTATCGAGTTGCCGGCCAGCTTTTTGGATTTTGCGGAGATTATCAGCTTCATTGTCACCAATGAAAATTGTCGCGCCTTGGTCACCCATAACCGCCGCCGCGCTTGCTTTCCAAGCGGGTTGCTCGGTTTTATTCGTCGAGACAAATACAGATACAGTGCTAGACATGCGAATATGCTCCCAGTATGTTTTCAGCTTTATATTTCTCTATCGTATCCGAGCTAGGTGGGGCTTACAATGAAGTTTCTCAACCCTTTGCGACAAGCAGTGTTATTAAAACGGTACAAACGGTTTTTAGCTGATGTTCAATTAGTTAACGGCGAGGTCATCACCATTCATTGCCCAAATACAGGCGCCATGACGGGGTGTGCTGAGCCAGGTATGAAAATATGGATGAGCGACTCAAATAATCCCAAGCGTAAATACCGTTACACATGGGAATTAGCGCAAACCAATAACGGCCATATGATCTGCGTGAATACCCATCGAGCCAACCAGCTGGCTGGCGAGGCGCTTGAACATAACATCGTTCCTGCCCTGAGCGATCTTGCTAATTTGGTGGCAGAACGCAAGTATGGCTACGATAACCGCCGCATAGATTGGTGTGCCGAAGATGCGGCTGGACAAACTGTATTTATAGAAGTTAAAAGTGTCACTCTGGCCGAAGGTACGCACGGTTTTTTTCCTGATACGGTAAGCAAACGTGCGGTTGAGCATTTACGTAGCCTGCAAGATATGAAAGTTGACGGGCACCGCGCCGTTGTTCTTTATATTGTCATGCATGACGGTATCAACGATGTGCAAGCGGCAGGTCATTTGGATGAAAAATATGCCGCCATGGCTGCACAGGCCAAAGCATTTGGAGTTGAGTTTTATGCGCTAAGCTGCGACATTTCAGAGCACGGAATTACACCGACGGGGTTGCTTCCAATGAATGAATAATTTGGGTGGGTCAACACGCAATGTTATTTGACAAATAAAATTGCGCACCCCATCGCTTTCTGGTATATGTACCGACCTTTTTAATAACAACGTCTCATACAGGAGATCCATAATGCCTCAAGGAACGCCGAAAAAAGCCCATGGCATTCTGGCGCAAGCTGGCTTGGAGCCTTACGAGCAAGGCTCTAGCGAAGAATACATGAATGAGGCGCAGCGTGCGCATTTTCGTAAAATTCTCGAAGTTTGGCGTGCGCAGTTGCGTGAAGAAGTTGACCGCACCGTGCACCACATGAAAGACGAAGCAGCAAACTTTCCAGATCCAGTAGATCGTGCCGCTCAAGAAGAAGAGTTCAGTCTTGAATTGCGCACCCGCGATCGGGAACGTAAGCTCATCAAGAAAATTGAGAAAACACTGCAAAAAATTGAAGCTGACGATTTCGGTTTCTGTGATCAGTGTGGCATTGAAATTGGCATCCGCCGACTGGAAGCGCGCCCAACCGCTGACTTATGTGTTGATTGTAAAACACTGGCGGAAATCAAAGAGAAACAAATGACTGGCGCCTAACATGGTAGCCACCTCTGGTTATTGTGGTCGTTTTGCCCCGACTCCGTCGGGGCCACTTCATTTTGGCTCTTTACTTGCAGCACTCGCAAGCTACCTCGATGCCCGCGCCTGCGGTGGCCGCTGGTTCGTTCGCATTGAAGATATTGACGAACCTCGCGCTGTGTCTGGGGCTGATGCAATCATTCTTGAACAGCTTAAACAGCATGAACTGCACTGGGACGGTGACGTTTGGTACCAAAGTAGGCGCACCGACGTTTATCAAGCCGCACTACAGCACCTTACTGACCAACAGTTAACTTACCGCTGCGAATGTTCGCGCAAACAGATTAAAGCGCTTGGCCCGTTTTACACGGGAATTTGCCGCGATAAAAATTTGACCGCTGGCAATACTGCAGTCCGTTTTCGAAACGATTACCCAGTACTTTCCTTTAACGATGGTTTACGGGGCCACGTTGACATTGAGCGTGACTTTGCGGCCGAGGACTTTGTTTTATTTCGCCGCGATGGCCTGTTTACCTATCAACTCGCGGTCGTGATTGATGACATTGAACAAGGCATCACCGATATTGTTCGCGGCGAAGATTTACTTACCGCCAGTAGTTGGCAACTCAACCTCTGGCGCTACTTTACTGAGCGATCCCCACAGTTTAAGCATGTACCGCTCGCTCTTGATGAGCATGGCAACAAACTGAGTAAACAAAACCACGCGCCAGCGCTCGAGAAAGATTCGGTGATCGCACAATTGTGTGCAGCCATGCAATTTCTCGGGTTGCGGCCCGATAAAGACTTAACACCAGCAGATTTGGTTGCTTCAGCGGTGACTCAATGGCGAGCGAGATACTTCCCTGAAAGGGCCTAGCAGGATACAATATAACCGTTTGCGAAATTAGCCGGAGAACCCCTTATTATTAAACGCATCAAAGCCTTGGCCGAACGCGCACTAAAGCGCACTGCGGACACGTCAAACTTACCGCAGAATATTCTTGCCAAACCACGAATTATTCCACGTGATCAACATCCTATATCGCGTAAGGACATTTCAGAAGCAGCACTGAAGGTGCTTTATCGACTCCATAACTCGGGTTATCAAGCCTACCTAGTTGGTGGTTGCGTACGTGATCTCTTGTTGGGTCTGCACCCGAAAGACTTTGATGTATCGACCAATGCTACTCCGGAGCAGGTACGAAAGCTATTTCGCAACTGTCGCCTTGTAGGTCGCCGATTCCGTTTAGCGCATGTGGTGTTTGGCCGAGAAATTATTGAAGTGGCAACTTTCCGTGGGCATCACGACGCCAGCGACGATGAGTCCACTGATAAAGTAGGTAAGCAAGACGCTGAAGGCATGCTGGTGCGCGATAATGTTTATGGCAGCATTGAAGAGGACGCACAACGCCGCGACTTCACGGTCAACGCGCTTTACTACAATATTGCTGACTTCAGCATTATTGATTTTGCCGACGGCGTGAAAGATATTGAAGCGGGTTTGCTGCGCATGATTGGCGACCCAGCAACACGCTATCGTGAAGACCCCGTGCGGATGCTTCGCGCGGTGCGTTTCGCCACCAAGCTCAACATGCGACTTGATAGCAGTGTGGCAACTCCGATTGTTGAACACGCTCCGCTGCTGCAAAACATTCCGGCCGCGCGGCTATTCGAAGAAGTGCTGAAGTTATTCACTGCTGGCAAGGCCTTAGCGAACTTTGAAATGATGGTTGAGTATCATTTATTTCAGCAACTGTTCCCGTTGTTAAAGAATTACCTAAAGGCGCCAAACGAGGCACCGTACCAGTTGATTCGACAAACGTTTTTGGACACTGACATCCGCATTCGTAACGACCAGCACATTACCCCGGCTTATCTTTTTGCTGCGTTACTGTGGTGGCCACTGCAGGCTCGCATGGAGCAGTTAAGCGTCGAGAGTGGTTTACCGCCAGTGGATGCGCTTAATATTGCTGCCGCTGATGTGATTGGCCGTCAAGTACAAACTATTGCTATCCCGAAGCGTTTCAGCTTGCCGGCCCGTGAAATCTGGCAATTGCAACAGCGTATGGAACGCGCCAAAGGTAAACGCGTGCATAGCTTGTTGTCGCACCCTAAGTTTCGGGCTGCGTATGACTTTTTGTTGCTCAGAGCAAAAACCGCTGCGCCAATCGAACAAAAGGTGTTGGAGCAGCGTGCGCAGTTCTGGACCAAGCTGCAAGAAAATAGCGACGTTACCCCGGCTCCTGTGCATAGCCCAGATGGAAAACCCGCCGCCAAACGACGGGGTCGGCGTGGTGGTCGTAGACGCCGCACCAAACCGCCAAAACAGGCGGATTAATGGCTACGGTCTATATTGGTCTTGGTGCCAACTTAGGTAACCCCGAGCAAACACTCAAAGCCGCTATTTTTGAACTTAGTGGTTTGAGTCAATTTGCACGACTTCGCGCCAGCTCATTATATGCCAGTAAACCCATGGGGCCAGCTGAACAACCCGATTATGTAAATGCCGTGGTGTGTGCTGAAACTGACTTGGAACCCTTAGCTGTACTCGATTTACTTCAGGCGATTGAACAGCAGTTCGGTCGCCAAAGAAGTCTTCGCTGGGGGCCTCGTACACTTGATCTTGATCTGCTGCTGTACGGCAATGAAACCATTAGTCTACCGCGCCTGACAATACCGCACCCGGGTCTCACCGAGCGTGATTTCGTCGTGGTGCCGCTGGCCGAGCTGAATTCTGACCTTGTTTTGCCGGATGGTCGCAGTCTGTTGTCGGTGCAGGCCACTATGGCACATCATGACCTGCAAAAAATTACCTGATACAATCCAGAGCTATCTGATTGCCACAAGGAGTTCGCCATGGCGGGCATGACTATTTCTAAATTAACCAAGATGAAGGCGGCGGGCGACAAGATCGTTTCGATAACAGCCTATGATGCTTCATTTGCGAAGCTGTTCGCACAAGCAGGCATAGACTTTATGCTGGTTGGCGACTCCCTTGGTAACGTTATCCAGGGCCAGACAACGACTTTACCGGTTACGGTTGAGCACATTGCGTATCATACCGAAGCGGTACGTCGCGGCGCTCCCGACGCCTTTGTGATAGCTGACATGCCCTTTATGTCCTACGCAACGCCACACGACGCGTGCCTTGAAGCGGCCAAATTAATGCGTGCTGGCGCCAACATGGTGAAACTTGAGGGCGGTGACTGGTTACTTGAAACCATCCGCTGTTTAGTTGAACGCAGTGTTCCAGTGTGTGCGCATTTGGGATTGTTGCCCCAGTCAGTTCATGTGCTTGGCGGTTATAAAGTACAAGGGCGTGAACAAAGTGCGGCCGAAAACACTGTGCGCCAAGCCATGGCATTAGAGCAAGCCGGTGCACAAATGTTAGTGCTGGAATGTGTTCCAACTGAACTTGGTAAGCTGATCAGCGAAAAGTTAAGCATTCCGGTTATTGGTATTGGCGCTGGCGGACACACTGACGGTCAGATTTTGGTTATGCACGACATGTTCGGCCTTAATAGCGACTACCTACCCAAGTTTGTGAAGAACTTTCTGGCCGAAGCTGGCGATCTTGAAAGCGCCGTCAAACTCTACATTGATCAAGTAAAAGAAGGCTCGTTTCCGGGGCCTGAGCATTCTTTCGAGTAGTCGCCCATGCAGCAATTAAAAAGTCTGGAAGAATTGCGTGCCTGGCGCAACCAAGTTAAGGGTACCGTTGCGTTGGTTCCAACCATGGGTAACTTGCATGAAGGGCACCTTAAGCTCGTTGATGTTGCTAAGCAGCATGCACAACACGTGGTGGTTAGTATTTTTGTTAACCCCATGCAATTCGGGGCTAACGAGGATTTAGATAGCTACCCGCGTACATTTGAAGCGGACTGTTTAGCCTTAGCTGAGCGCGGAACAGCCGCTGTATTTGCACCTACAGTTGATGATGTTTACCCGCGTGGGCTACAACAGCAAACCTTTATCGAAGTACCGGGAGTGTCAGACATCCTGTGTGGCGCCAGCCGACCAGGCCACTTCCGTGGCGTCGCTACAATCGTCGCAAAGCTGTTTAACATGGTTCAACCCGACTGCGCTGTTTTTGGCGAAAAGGATTATCAGCAGTTACAAGTGATTCGACTGATGACGCGCGATCTTAGCTTGCCTGTGGAAGTTATTGGTATGGCAACGGAACGTGCATCCGATGGCTTAGCGTTAAGTTCACGAAATGGCTACCTGAGTGCACAACAGCGGCAGGTGGCTCCGGTTATTTATCAGGCACTGCAGCAGCTTTCGCGTGAAATAAAGTCGGGTAGTACGGATAGCGCTGCATTGAACCACGCTAAGAATACTATTGAAGCAGCCGGATTGAAGCTTGATTATTTAGAATTGCGCCGGCGCAGTGACCTCGCTGATGCCACCGCGCACGACAACGAACTGGTTATTCTGGTCGCCGCGTTTTTAGGGAAAACACGGTTGATCGACAATTTACAGTTCGACCGTTAATTCCCGTTCAAGTCGCGTACTAAACCTAATTCTCTAAGTTCTGTATACAAAGCTCCGCGTAAGCTCATTGCCTGTGCAGCAATCTCGCGCTGCTCTTGCAATACTTCCTCGAGCATGTCCAGCGTGGTCAGCGGATTCGCTAACACCACACGAAAAACAACGGTTGGCTCCCGATGGTACTGTGCTGGGGTTAGTTTTGTCCGCGAGACAAATGACCTTCCAGTCTCGCGCTGCCGTTTTTGAATGAAGCGTGTCAATGCATTGAGATGCGGCATAATGCGACGAATCTGCTCTGCATTAGCTTGCTTTAACAAAGGTTTCACTTTCGCAGGAACAAAGCGATAGGTAAGTAAACACAATTGCGGCTCAGTAATCAGTTCAAAGTCATCTTGCTTGGCAATTAAGTCGGCGAACTTATGAGCCTTATCGATACTTTGATCGATTAAAAGTTCATAGCCTCGACGCCCCATAACATGCAGCGCTGAATACACCATCATCGCCATGCCTGGGCGTGAGCCTTCCATGGTGTGCGCACCTAAATCTTTTGAGCCGTGACGGATAACATATTCCGCATGATGCTCGATGGCACGCACCATGCTTGGATCACGAAACAGCACCATACCGGCCCCCATTGGCACATACATCTGTTTGTGCGCATCAATGGTGACACTATCTGCACGCTCGACCCCGTTTAACAGGCTGCGATGCCGGTTTGATAGCAAGGTAGCGCCGCCCCATGCCGCGTCAACATGAAAGTGTGCGCCCACTTCTTCAGCCACATCGGCAAGTTCGTTAAGTGGGTCGATATGTCCAGTTTCCGTGGTACCAGCCACACCCACAATTGCAAGAACCTTACCGCCGTCCTGAGCCACTTGGCTACAAGCTTCGCGTAGCTTATCAATACGAATACGATTGTTATCATCGGTTGGTACAGCAATTAAGTTGCGCCGGCCAATGCCCAGTACATCGGCCGCTTTGCTGAGCGAATAATGGCCGCGCTCAGAAACCATAATGGTTAAACGCTGGTAGTTATAGTGCGCCAAGCCTGCTGCCAGCCCCTCTGCGGCGATACCGGCAAAGTTACCGTCTGGCTTCAAGGCTAAATTGCGGGCTACCCACAACGCTGTGATATTGGCGATTGTGCCACCAGAACACATAGCCCCGAGCGAATGCTGTGCACTGTGCATCCAGCGCCGATAAAAACCAGCATCTTGGTGGTAAACCAAATGATGCAGCATACCTAAAACATTACGCTCTAGTGGCGTAAACGCCTTGGATGTTTCTATTTTTACCAGGTTCTGGTTTAAACCTACCATCAATTTCGCGAGTGGCAGCAAGAAATACGGCAATGCCGAAGTCATGTGACCAATAAAGCGTGGTGAGGACGTATGAACCGAGTGTGCAACCAGGTTATTGAGCAAGAATTCGGTATGATCAGAAACATACTGCGGGTCTTCAGGGATTTCGCTAACACTGAAATTTTGCTCAATTTCATGCAGCGGTTTTTCGCGCGCAACAATATGCTCGCCAAGAAAGCCCATAAGGTTTTCTGACAAATGCTTTTCGATTTTCCCAAGCGTCGAGTCAGGCGCTTCTGGGATAGTAAATATCTTCAACAGCGCTTCTTGACTGACTTCCGCAAATATTTTGTCGCTCAAGCAAGGTTCCTTATTACGGTTGAACGGCGAATCTGCTTATTCTGCCTCGATTGCCGAAAAATATCGACCATCTTCAGGCAGATCTACGCGCAATTCCCACAATTGCTGCGCACTGCGCTGGTATTTTCGTTCAAACGGCGTGATGGCTTCGTGACGCGCCAGCAACGGCGCAATGTTAGCGCTGCAATTCACCAGTGCCAAACTGCTGGCAACTTCGGTCAGGTATGTCACCCAATTCGACCGCATGACCAACTGACCGCCTAAGCCTAACACATAAGGCCACACGGGGCTGCCGTGCCAACGGCGCCCAAGGTGCGCGGCTTTTGGCCAAGGGTTTGGATACAAAATATAATGCTCATGCAATTGCCAGTGCGCCTCCACTGCAAGACGCCAAAAATCATGGAGGTCTGCACGCACCAAAATATAGCGCTGTCCCGCTGCTGCATTTTGATAGTGCACATGCCGCCCAAGTCGGTGTGCTGACTTATCCACGCCGATAACGAGCGCGGATGGATTTTGTTCAGCTATCCACGCAGTGCTTTCGCCAACGCCACAACATGAGTCTAAGATTACTGGCCCTTGCCAATCGGCGACCAGTTTTTGTACTTGCTCAAAGGCTTCACGATTATGTGCTTGAATTGGCTTGCGAAACGGTGAACGTAAATGGCGCATCACAACCGATACAAGATCGTCATGGTTGCCGTGCTGATTCGTTGTTACAGGTTTTGATTCATGATTCACGAACGAATACCTACACCACGATTCAATAACGTATAGGCCGTAATAAACAGCACCACGTTAAAACCAATAATAACCGCAAGTGCCACCGCAATGTTCACATCAGACACACCCAGGAACCCGTAACGGAATGCGTTAACCATGTATAGAACCGGATTCGCCTGTGCAATGTGCTGCCAAATTCCTGGCAATAACTGAATACTAAAAAACACGCCACCCAAGTACGTTAGAGGGGTCAACACAAAGGTTGGTACGATGGATATATCGTCAAAAGTTTTGGCGTGAACGGCGTTGATCAAACCACCCAACGAAAACAGCGTTGAGGTGAGAATTACTGTTGCGACCAAAATGGCAACGTTGTGAATCGTCACGTTTTGTACGAACAAGAACGACACGCAAGTTACGATAACCGCAACAATCAGCGCTCGCGCGAGACCGCCACCAACATAGCCACCTATAATTCCCGCTGGTGACACGGGTGCTACTAGCATTTCTTCGATGTTACGCTGGAACTTGGCGCTAAAAAATGAGGACGCTACGTTGGAATACGAATTGGTAATAACCGACATCATAATCAAGCCGGGAACAATGAACTCCATGTAGGGTCTACCGCCCATATCACCGATACGCTCACCTACTATGCTGCCGAAAATGACAAAGTAGAGGGTCATAGTAATAGCTGGTGGCACAAGCGTTTGCACCCAAATGCGCAAAAAACGCGTGCACTCTTTTATCCAAATTGTCTGTAGTGCAATAAAGCTTATTGATGACTGCATATTAAGCCCCCGCCGCAGCTGGTTTACGACCTTTCTCAACCAGATTGACAAAAAGTTCTTCTAAACGATTCGCTTTGTTCCGCATCGATAACACCGTTATTTGTTGCGCACTAAGTTGTTCAAAAACCCGATTCAAACCTTGGTTTTTATCAACATCAACTTCTATTGTATGGTCATCGACTGCACGCCATTTAAAGCCTTCTAGTGTCATTGTGTCAGTGACCGACGCGTCATGTTTTGCTGACAAATCAAGCACGAACGTTTCCATGTTTAAGGTGGTGAGTAAACGCTTGATCGATGTGTTTTCGATGATTGTACCTTGGTCGATAATCGCGATATTCCGGCACAATGACTCAGCTTCTTCTAAGTAATGCGTCGTTAAAATAATGGTGATGCCTTGCTTGTTAATGTCTTCAAGGTAATCCCACATACTGCGACGTAACTCAATATCAACGCCAGCCGTCGGCTCATCCAAAATCAATAGTTTCGGCTCATGTAACAATGCCCGGGCAATCATTAAGCGACGTTTCATACCACCCGACAGCATCCGCGCAGGGTTATTACGTTTATCCCACAAACTTAATTGCTTTAAGTATTTTTCTGAACGTTCTTTGGCAACTTCACGCGGCACGCCGTAGTAACCAGCTTGATTAATCACAATTTGTTGAACGGTTTCAAACTGATTAAAATTAAACTCTTGCGGCACCAGGCCAATCTGTCGCTTTAAGTCGACCAGTTGCGTGTCGAGATCGTAACCAAACACGCTGACTTTGCCTTCGGTTTTGTTCACCAGCGACGAAATAATACCGATGGTGGTTGATTTGCCCGCGCCGTTTGGCCCCAGTAACGCAAAGAAGTCGCCTTCCTCAACGTCCAAATCAATCCCTTTTAAGGCAACATGACCGCCTTTGTATGTTTTCTTTAATCCACGAATAGACAGTGCTTTCATGTGTTATTTGTTCTCCTCGCCATAACCCCAGCGTGGTTGAAGTGTTTGCTCTAGCCCTAAGTGGTCGAGTATTCGGGCCACCACAAAGTCGACTAAGTCATTAATACTTTTGGGCTGATGATAAAACCCCGGCGCTGCGGGCATAATTGTCACGCCCAGCTGGGCAAGTTTGTACATATTCTCAAGATGAATTGCTGACAGTGGCATTTCCCGCGGCAGCAAAATTAACTGCCCGCGTTCTTTCATCACCACATCTGCAGCGCGCTCAATTAAGTTATCACTTGCGCCGTGCGCAATCGCTGACAGCGTTCCCGTGGAACATGGACAAACCACCATTTTCTTCGGCGCTGCGGAGCCCGACGCCACGGGTGAAAACCACTCTTCTTTCCCATATACGTGCAGTTGCTCGGCACTCACACCAAAACGTTCTTGCATGGCCTTCGCCATAGCTTTTGGTGCTGCAGGCAGTTGCCAATCAATTTCAGTGGCGAAAACCACACGCGCTGCACTGGACATCAATAGATGCACTTGCTGATTTTGTGCGAGCAAACATTCTAACAAACGAACCGCATAAGGTGCGCCGGATGCGCCGGTTATTGCTAAAGTCACGCTAGATTGCGCCATGCCTTGCTCCTTGATTACGCAAGCTGAAATAATTAAGACCCGCGTTGCTGCAATGTTTCGAGAAAACGTTGATGGATGTTACCAAAACCACCGTTACTCATAATGACGACGTGATCACCTGCCTGCGTGTGCTGTTGCAACTGCGACAATAAGTCATCGGTGGTATCGCCGACATGCGCCCGTGGCACTTTATCGGAAACCGACCATTGTACCGTTTCTGGTTGCAGCATGAAAATCTCATCAGCGGCGCTTAGTGCATCAGCCAATGCGTCAGCCATCGTGCCCAGTTTCATGGTGTTCGAACGCGGCTCCAACACCGCGATTATACGTGCATTGCCAACCTTTGCGCGTATGCCCTGCAAGGTGGTTGCAATCGCTGTTGGGTGATGTGCAAAGTCGTCGTATACGGATATACCTGCTACGTGCCCCAGCAACTCGAGGCGGCGCTTGGTATTTTGATAGTGCGTGAAGGCCTCGCAACTAACATTGACTGGCACACCAACATGATGCGCAGCTGCAATAGCCATCAGTGCGTTGTATACGTTGTGATTACCAATTAAAGACCATTCGACCGTTCCTGCAAGCTCGCTATGATGGTAAACATCAAATACGCTGCCATCTGCTCGTTGCAGCTTGGCAAACCATTCCTGGCCTTCTCCAACCTGAATCTGCTCACTCCAGCAGCCTTGTTCAAGCACTTGCGCTAAATTGTGCTCATGGCTCGGATAGAAAATACGCCCATACGACGGAACCACGCGCACCAGGTGATGAAACTGGCGTTGAATCGCGGCCAAATCAGTGAAGATATCAGCGTGGTCAAACTCAAGGTTATTGAGAACTAACGTGCTCGGACAATAGTGAACAAACTTGGAACGTTTATCGAAGAAGGCTGTGTCATATTCATCGGCTTCAATGACAAAAAAATCGCTCTCGCCTAAGCGCGCCGACTGTTGAAAATTAGCCAGCACACCGCCCACTAAAAAGCCGGGTTTGAGACCTGCAAATTCAAGCAACCATGCCAACATACTGGAGGTTGTTGTTTTACCGTGAGTACCTGCTACCGCAAGTACCCATTTATGCTGTAACAAAGCATCGTGCAGCCATTGCGGCCCTGATATATAGGGGATGCGCTGGTTGAGTACAGCCTCAACCGCGGGATTGCCGCGACTTAGCGCGTTGCCTATGATAACTAAATCAGGCCGCGGGCTCAGCTGCTCCGGCTGGTAGCCCTCAACAAGTTCAATGCCCAGCTGGCGTAATTGATCACTCATCGGTGGGTATACCTGCGCATCGCTGCCAGTTACGTGGTGCCCCAGCTCCTTTGCGAGCGCTGCAATACCGCCCATAAAGGTGCCGCAAATGCCCAAAATGTGAATGTGCATGATTTTACTCGATGAATCAGGGTTTTCGATAGTGTATCACGGGCTTTTGGCACAGCGACAATCTGGGCAGGCAATTTGCTTAAATTTGCGGTAAACTTAGCCGCGTTTAAAACACGGTTCTCGAACAACCAGCAACTTCACGAGGGTTCCATGCAACGCCTAATTCCGACCTTACGTAACGACCAGGTCGACGAAGCTCTAATTTCCGTCATCAATACATTGCAGATATGCGCCAAAGAAATTTCATTTCGCGTTGGTCAAGGCGAGCTTGCCGGCGTTTTGGGGTCAACACTTTCTGAGAATATTCAGGGTGAAACGCAAAAGAAATTAGACATTTTGTCGAATCAGCTACTCAAAGAAATTTTGCTGGAGTGCCAGCATGTGAGAGCGGTCGCCTCCGAAGAAGAAGAAGGGATTGTACTCGGTAATGACAACGGCAAATACCTCGTTGCATTCGACCCTCTCGATGGCAGTTCAAATATCGACATCAATAGCATGGTTGGCACCATATTTTCGATTCTTCCCGTACCAGAAGATAATACGGGTGACGTCGACATGTTTTTACAGCCAGGCCGCAACCAAGTCGCGGCGGGTTATATTTTGTATGGTCCTTCGATTATGATGGCTTTTACCACCGGTAAAGGGCTGCGCATGTTCACGTTGGATCAAACTGTTGGTGAGTTCTTACTGACGAAGAAAGACATCACCATTGAAGAGGAAACTTCGGAGTTTGCCATCAATATGTCGAACTTCCGCCATTGGCAAGAAGGCATGCAACTCTACGTTGATGACCTACTGGCTGGCACGAGTGGGCCACGCACGAAAAACTTTAATATGCGCTGGGTCGCTGCAATGGTCGCAGATGTTCACCGCATTCTCTGTCGTGGCGGATTATTTGCTTACCCATGGGATGCCCGCTCAGAGAACAAACCCTACAAACTGCGTCTGATGTACGAAGGCAATCCAATGGCTTGGTTAATCGAGCAAGCTGGTGGTGCTGCGCATAGCGGCGAAGAACGTATTTTGGATATTCAGCCCACTGATATTCATCAGCGAGTCGGCATAATTCTTGGCGCTAAACATGAAGTTGAAACATGTTTAAGCTATCTCAAGGGTTCGCAATCGGATAGCAAGCCCGTATAATACGAACATCTCTTTTATATTTTGTCATACAGGAATACACATGAGCTTAAGTCACGTTAGCGCAGGTAAAAACTTGCCAGAAGAAGTCAACGTAATCATTGAGATACCTGCCAACGCAGATCCAATCAAATATGAAGTGGATAAAGACACCGGTACCTTATGGGTTGACCGTTTTATGTCTACCCCTATGTTTTATCCATGTAACTACGGCTTCGTAAACGAAACGTTATCACTTGATGGCGACCCAGTTGATGTGTTGGTACCAACACCGTACCCATTGCAAGCTGGCTCAGTTATCAAATGCCGCCCAGTTGGCGTGCTTAAAATGACTGACGAATCTGGCGAAGACGCTAAAGTTATCGCTGTGCCAGTAAGCAAGTTAACGAAAGAATATGATCACATTCAAAACGTGAATGACTTACCAGAGTTACTTAAGGCCCAAATCACACACTTTTTTGAGCGCTATAAAGAACTTGAAAAAGGTAAGTGGGTTAAAGTTGAAGGCTGGGGCGACATTGATGCAGCCAAAGCCGAGCTCGTCTCTTCATTTGACCGTGCGAAGCAGAAGTAAGCGTGATGCCCGGCGCCTGTATTGAACTCAAACAGCTTGAGTTTCAGTGGCCAGGCGCCACGCAACCTCTGTTGCGCATTCCCGAACTGCTGATTTCCAGCGGTGAGCGCGTTTTACTGCGCGGTGCCAGTGGTTCGGGAAAGTCGACACTGCTAAGTCTTATCGCCGGTATTCATAAAGCTAAAGCACAGCAAGTGTTCGTACTTGACCACGACCTTGGTGCCATGTCACAGCGCCAACGCGATAAGCTTCGAGCCAATGAAATTGGCTATATATTTCAGCAATTTAACTTATTACCTTATCTTAGCGCCTGTCAGAACGTGCTTCTTGCACAGCAGTTTTCACCAGCACGGCGCCAACGTTTGAACGCTCAACAGCCATCACATAAGCAGCAAGCACGAAAGCTACTGCTCCAGCTTGGCCTAACCGATAGCGACACCGAACGACCGGCGCATCAGTTAAGTGTGGGGCAGCAACAACGCGTCGCTGCAGCGCGTGCTTTGTTTGGCAGCCCCGCATTGATCATTGCTGATGAACCAACATCAGCCCTTGATGCGGACCAACGAGACAACTTCATTCAGATATTATTTGAAGCCTGTCGCGCAAACAACACGACACTATTGTTTGTAACGCACGATGCCAGCTTAGCGCCCCATTTTGACCGTGCTATTGAACTTGCCGATATTAATACCGGCAGTGGTGGTCGGTTATGATTCGCCTTGCCTTTGCCAGTTTAGCCAATCGCAAATCAAGTGCTTGGCTCACTATTTTAGCTATTGCAGTAAGTGCATTACTATTAATCGGCGTGGAACGCGTTCGTACGCAGACGCAAGACAACTTTGCCAACACAATATCAGGTACTGATCTGATTGTTGGCGCACGTACAGGGTCAACACAACTCCTATTGAGTAGCGTTTTCCATATCGGTGCCTTGAATAATAGTATGACGTGGCAAAGCTATACCCATATTAAAGAGCTACCGGGCGTTGCCTGGAACATCCCCATGGCTCTGGGTGATAGCTTCTCCGGTTACCCCGTAGTAGGCACCAACGAGGACTTTTTCCGGCACTTCAAGTATGCCTCAGAGGTTGCTCTGGAGTTTGGTTCAGGCCGCGCATTTCATGCCGACGACCAAGCCGTATTGGGCGCAGAGGTTGCGCAGCGTATGCAACTTAATGTCGGTGATGCGCTCACCATTGCCCACGGCAGCGGCGGTATAAGCTTTTCCGACCATGATGCACATCCGTTTCAAGTAACTGGCATTCTGCAACGAACTGGAACACCGGTAGACCAAGCTATTTATGTTCCTCTGGCTGGCTTGGGACTGGTGCATGGTGAACTCATACATGACGATAATGATGATTCACATGACCATGAACACGCGGACACCGAGCAACAGCCGGTATATACCCTTAGCGCGGTTCTACTTGGCCTCGACAACCGTGCGTTAGCGTTACGCATGCAACGACAGATAAATACTTATCGCGAAGAACCACTTAGTGCCATTATGCCGGGCCTAGCCTTAACCGACTTATGGCGTACGTTGAGTTTGTTTGAGAAGGCACTGTTCACAGTTTCCATATTAGTCGTCGCTACGGGTCTTTTAGGCATGTTAACCGCTTTACTTGCCAGCTTGCGGGAACGCCGGCGGGAAATGGCAGTCTTACGTTCTATTGGCGCCGGACCTTTTACCCTATTTGGCCTGCTGGTCAGTGAAGCCTTTATGCTTGCCTTAGCTGGCGTTAGCATAGGTGTGCTTATGTTATTTGCGGTTCTGCACTTTGGCGCCGATTGGCTGTTGCTGCATACCGGTTTGCTATTACGCGCGACACCACTAACGATTACCGAATGGAGTCTCGTGGGCGCCATACTTGCCGCCGCAATTCTCTTGAGTTTCATTCCTGCGTGGCGAGCCTATCGCAACGCATTAGCCGATGGATTAACAATACGCTTATGATGAAGTTTTTAACCGCATTGCTCGTAGTATCTATTAGCCTCTTCACGCCAGTTCATGCTGAAGACTACGTGACCACACATTGGAAAGAGCTGGTTCCTGAAGGGTACAAGCCGCCTCCAGTGCGCAGTCAGGCGTTTTATGATGCGAATCCAGAGTTAGCGAATCAGCCAGAACTTGATGCGCCTATGGTTGAGGCTTTAGACGGGAAAAAAATTAAAATACCAGGGTATGTGGTGCAACTTGAAGGTGACGCCGATAAGGTCACGCAATTTTTGCTAGTCCCCTATTTCGGAGCATGCGTGCACGTGCCACCACCACCGCCGAATCAAATTGTGTTAGTTGATTTTGCCGAAGGTGTGAAATATGAAGATACTTTTGACGCCGTATGGGTTGAAGGTACCATTCACGTCGAGCGGGTTGAAGGCGATGTAGCCGTGGTCGGCTATCGTCTGACAGCCGCCACGGTTACGCCATACTATTAACAGTTATTATTTCGCTTAGAAATGGATTTCTAAGCCTAAATAAGGCCCTTTGAACTGTAAATCTGAATCGATGTTATCCAAATCGTCTAGCTCAATGGTTACATCCCGGTAGCCCAGTTGCAGATTCAAATCGATGGCTAAGTTTTCCACAAGACGATACTCAATACCTGCTTCCACATCGCGAATGCTGCTGTCATCAATGCTAACTGCGTTAGCAATACCGTACACGGTTAACGGAGTCGTCGGAATACCCACTCGAAGTTGCGCATAACCTGTTGGTATCCATCCATCACTTTCTACCCGGTTTTCACTTTGTGCATCGCGTACAGCCAGTAAGCCGTCGACTTTTTTGCCAGTAATACCGAAGTCAAACGACAGCAAATCGTTGTCGAATAACTCATAGTACAACGTGATATCGGTATGGCTTAAATCAATCGTACTACCGAGCGTAGTTCCAGCTGTGTAGCCTTCACCGTTGTACGTGAAGTCTTGTGTCAGCGTAACGGAACCTTGTGCCATCAATTCATTTTCACGAATCTTGATGTTCGGTACCAGAGGAATTGGGTGCTCAAGTGCGACATAAAAGCTCTTCTGCTTTTCGTCAGCGAATGCGAATGACTGGTTACCTGAGCCAGAGCCAAAGTTACCCGTAGCTTCAGTGTCCCAAACTTGTCCACCAGCATAAATACCTAACAAAGTATCTGCTTGTGCAGCCCCTGTTAGCAGTAGCGTTGGTGCAATCAATGCAATGGCGATCTTTTTCATTTCCGGATGTCCTTACTAACGTATTGTTTTTACTTCGGCGTCGAAGCTTACACTATCACCATCACTGAAATGAAGAGCAAATTCAACTTGATCACCTGGCTTAAACGCTTTTTTTACACCAAACAGCATAAGATGGTACCCACCTGGCTGAAACACGACGGTTTTACCCGGCTCAATATTCAATTCCGGCACACGCCGCATCTGCATCATACCGTCACGCAAGGTATGCTGGTGCACTTCAACTGCACGCGAGGCATCCGTATTGGCACCTACGACGGTAATCGTTTTAGTACCTGTATTACTTATCGTAAAGTAGCCTGCGCCGTTCTCTGAACCAGGAATTGACTCTTTTAACCAAGCATTTGAGATTTCGACCTCAGCTGCACTTGCAAGCAATGGTATAAAAGCCAAAAGTAACGTAGACGTTTTGACCCAATGCATAATCGTCTCCTCAATTAATGAAGATATTATTTTACACAGGTTTAGGGCGTTTACGCACCAGTAAATAGATGACCAGTCCAACTAATAAATAAGGCCACAACCAACTAAACAGAACGAATGCTAAGGTTAACAGAGCCACAGCTATCGCGAATCCCACACTGCAGCCAACGAAAATGGCCACAGCAAAGGCAACAGCGGCCATTGCAACAATGACTAATCCGGTAAAGCCCACGCTAAAGATCAGTCCAAGCACAGCACCGAGTACAGCGAATATTTCATCTGCAAACAATAAAAAGGCCACGACACCGATAAGTATCCATAACCAATTGCGATCGCTTTTCATACACTAACCTCGTCATAAAATTATACTTAGAATAGTTAATGCAATGATCGTGCCTATTTTGCATGTTATTGTTTTTATTGATTATTATTAAAGGGATAAGGTTTAGCAGATGTGTAAAGTGGTCGAAAGCACGAAAAATTCGTTAATCGCTATTCGTTATTCGTTATTCGTTAATCGTTGTTCGAAGAGGTCTTTTCTTTTTTTCGAATAACCAATAACGAATAACCAATAACGCTTTTGGTTTTTTAGGCATAAAAAAACCCCGAGCGTTTGCTCGGGGTTCTCGATTTAAAGCCTGGCGGTGTCCTACTCTCACATGGGGAA
>NZ_JBLWWR010000011.1:0-78101 GCF_048267825.1 Pseudidiomarina sp. | reverse complement strand
TACCGTATCCGTATCAACGCCATGTGCAGCCAAAGCGGCTTCATGGCTGTTGATCAAGCCTTGCAAGCTTTGCGCCGATGGATCAGCAGAGACTGGATCAGTGCTAACTGGACGTTTCATCAAACCGTAAGTTTGCGATGGTTTCACCGTACGACCAAGAGAATCTTGAATATTGTCGGTCAACACAGCCAAGTAACCCGTTTTCGCTTTAAATGGCTTCAACGGCACCACTGCAACACCTGCAGGGCCGGTAGCTTTGACGATAAAGTCTTGACCATGAACCAGTTCAGCAGCTACCGCACAAGTTACTGCTGGGCTTGGCGCTGCGGCACAAGAAGCGCTGACGTCACTGCCACCCATGATGGTTTCAAATACACGAATTGAACCTGGCGCTTCTAGCGACGCTGCGCTTACAGTCACCTGGTCACCGTTTTCATCGGTTGGCAATGAAAAGCTGAACGTTAACGTTGAGTGCGTGCCCCAACCGTCTAAGCCGTTAATCGCAACCTGCGGGTTTCCACCGTCAGTTGGGTCGGCCACTGGAATATTAAGGGTACCGTCTACAGTACCGCCTAACAAAATATTGCTCGGCACGGGTACCTGACCATTTGACGGGTCAAATACAACGCGTGTTGCTGCTACTTGATATTCGGTTTTCACCGATTCTGGCGCATCTTCGCCGCTACCACAGCCGACTAAGCTGAGCGCGCTACCGATCGCTGTTACAAGCAAGAGTTTTTTCATGAGGCTTCCCCAATCCTTGTTCGTGTTGTTATGTATTGAGCACCTGCAGGATGCTATTGTTCGTTTCGCCTATCATCGCCTTTTTAAACTGGTACGACAAGACGTTTTAATTAACAAAATTTTATACACTGTCTGAGCGTAACTTGAAAGTATTTCTCAATAATTTATCTGCACCTGCTGAGAATAATAGCAAAAACCAGTACACTTACCGAATCCACATATTAATTTAAACGTTCAGTTAACTAGAGTGTAAGCATAAAATGAACGCAATGCATAATGCCCAAAAGAATACCGAAAAAAATGCCCCAAAAGATTACGCGATAAAACCGGATTCACTCGCTGGTAAAACTATTCTAGTGACCGGTGCTGGCGACGGAATCGGTCGTGAAGCAGCCAAAACCTTTGCGCATTGTGGCGCTACTGTCATTCTGCTCGGCCGTACCGTGAAAAAGCTCGAGGCCGTTTACGATGAGATAGTTGCGGCTGGTGACCCCGAGCCAGCAATTGTTCCCCTTGATATGAAAGGTGCGACAAAATCGCACTATCAAGGCATGGCGGCCACAATTATTGAACAATTTGGACACCTTGACGGCCTGCTGCAAAATGCAAGCTTGTTGGGGGTATTGTCACCGTTTGAGCACATCGACCACGACTCGTGGAACGACATCATGCAAGTAAACGTCACCGCGCAATTCATGATGACGCAAGCGTTGATGCCAGCTTTGAAGAAAGCACCGCACGCAAGCATCGTGTTCACATCTTCAGGTGTTGGCCGCCAAGGCAAAGCATTTTGGGGCCCTTACGCGGTCAGCAAATTTGCAACCGAAGGTTTAGCACAAGTTATGGCAGACGAGTACGAAGGCACTAATTTGCGGGTGAATGTGATTAACCCAGGCGCCACCCGAACCACCATGCGTTCAAAAGCCTACCCTGCCGAAGATCCCAACAAACTAAAGACCCCAGCGGATTTAATGCCGTTGTATGTCTATTTGATGGCGGACGACAGTATCGGCGTGAACAATCAATCCCTGAATGCGCAGTAAAACCTGAGAGCGTTAGTCGTTATTCGTTAGTCGTTAATCGTTAATCGTTAAAGAGAACAACGAATAACGACAAGCGAAGCGATCGAATAACGAATAACGCCCTTGATCTTCATAGGATAGCCCCCTATACTTTATTCATCATATAACTGAGGTTTTAATGATGAAACACACTGTTACGCCGCACCCTGATAAGCTAAAACAGAACTTAAAGCAACGGCTTGCTCGTATCGAAGGTCAGGTTCGAGGTCTGCAACGGATGGTCGAAACCGACATGTACTGCGACGATATTCTTAATCAGATAGCTTCGGTGCAAGCTGCACTGACGGGTGTTTCCCGGAAGCTACTCACCCAACACATGCACAGTTGTGTCAAACATCGGCTCAATGCAGGTGATGACAGTGTGCTGGATGAACTAGACACCACCATTGAGCGTTTATTGAAACGCTGAGGAGATTTCTATGGCTACGCAACAGTATCAATTACAGTTAGCAGGAATGAGCTGTGCCGGCTGTGCTAAAACGATTGAAAAAGCACTGAATACGGTCACAGGCGTCACCTCTGTGAATGTTAACTTCGCCAATGAAGTTGCTGCAGTTGAAGGTGAAAACCTAGCCCCTGAAGCGCTGGTTCAAGCCATAAAAGACGCGGGTTATGACGCCAGCGTTATTGACCATAGCAACGACAGTACTGACGCACCTGATCAGCGCGAGCAAGCGCAGCGCATTCAGTTTTTTAAATTCATTGCCGCAGCCATTTTATCGGCCCCCTTGCTGTATAGCATGGTAGGCCATTTTAGCTGGACCCAAGGCATTTATGTGCCCGAGTGGATCATGAACCCGTGGGTGCAAATGGCGTTAGCAACACCGGTACAATTTATTATTGGTTGGCAGTTTTATAAAGGCAGCTATACCGCCTTACGTGGCGGTGCAGCCAACATGGATGTATTGGTTGCTTTAGGTACCTCGGCAGCCTACTTCTACAGTGTATACCTTGCAGCAACGGGTGGTGCTGAGATTGCGCATCAAGGGCTTTATTTTGAGACCAGCGCAATACTGATCACTCTGATTTTGCTCGGTAAATGGTTTGAAGCCCGTGCCAAAGGCCGTTCTTCTGCGGCCATTAAACAACTGCTAAATCTGCAACCCAAACAAGCTATTCGCGAGCTTACGGACGGCACCACTGAGACCGTTGATGTAGCATCACTTAAAGTTGACGACTTGGTACACATTAAGCCGGGCCAGCAGGTTCCTGCGGACAGCAAAGTAATAACGGGCGAAAGTGCAGTCGATGAATCCATGCTGACAGGCGAAAGCGTGCCAGTCGATAAACATGAAGGCGACACCCTAACCGGCGGCACCGTCAATAAAAACGGTTTTCTTAAAGCTCAAGTCACGCGCTTAGGAAAAGACTCAGCACTGGCGCAAATCATCAAAGTTGTTGAGCAAGCACAAAACTCCAAGGCCCCTATTCAACGTCTTGCCGATCGCGTATCCGCTATTTTCGTGCCCGTTGTATTGGGTATAGCTTTGGTTACGTTTTTGGTTTGGGCGTTCTGGCTCGAGCCTGGCGATTATGGCTCAGCGCTCGAAGCAACGGTGGCAGTGTTAGTCATTGCTTGCCCCTGTGCACTCGGTTTAGCCACCCCAACCTCAATTATGGCGGGTTCTGGACGGGCCGCGCAAATGGGCGTGCTATTTAAGCAAAGCGACGTGCTGGAAATTGCACACAATGTGACAACCATAGTGCTTGATAAAACCGGAACCATTACTGAAGGCAAGCCCAAACTTACTGATCTGGAGCTTGAGCTAAAAGGCACTGACGAACTTAGCGAAAGTGATTTAAAAGCGGCTATCAAAGCGCTTGAACAACAGTCAGAGCACCCGCTAGCGCAAGCCATCGTTAGCGGCATTGACGAAGCAACCAAGCAGCTCAGTATTAGTAACTTTCATGCTCATGAAGGGCGCGGCGTGTCCGCACAAATCACACGCAACAACAGTCAACATACAATTCGTTTGGGTAACAGCCGACTGATGCAGGACAACGACATTACCTGCGATACCTGGCAACAACGTAAAGAAGCATTGGAACAACAAGGCAAAACTGCCATGTTGATCAGTTGGAATCAACAAGCTGTCGGCATTGTTGCTGTTGCCGACACCGTGCGCGAGCATGCTCAAGAAGCCGTTAGTGCATTAAAGCACCGCGGCCTCAAAGTTGTCATGATCACCGGGGACAATCAGCGCACCGCCGATGCTATCGCCAAACAAGTTGGCATTGAGCACATATTTGCTGAGGTATTGCCGGAACTTAAAGCAGAACATGTCAAAAAACTACAAGCGCAAGGTGAGTCGGTTGCCATGGTCGGTGATGGTATTAACGATGCCCCTGCTCTCGCTTCTGCTGATGTGGGTATCGCTATGGGCACCGGTACCGATGTTGCGCTCGAAACGGCCGATATTGCACTCATGCGAGCCGATTTGCGCAGTTTAGTTGACGCACTCTATGTCAGTGAGAAAACCGTTCGCAACATCCGCCAAAACTTATTTTGGGCCTTTGCGTATAATACATTAGGCATCCCTGTTGCTGCCGCAGGGCTCTTAGCGCCTTGGTTGGCTGGTGGCGCCATGGCATTGAGCTCTGTGTCGGTGGTACTCAACGCGCTGCGTTTACAACGATTGCCGATTAAACGCGACAGTTAGCTTGTGTTTCGGCGCTGAACGCGCCACGATACTTAGTACAACTCAGGCTAAAGGCAAAGAACTCTATGCTAGCTGTAACCATGGCGATGGCCGCGACAATAAATGTTGCGGCGCTTGAAACAAAAACCGATGTACACTGGATAGGCGTGAGTGCGCCAACCACGAATGTTGTGTGGTTGAGCGGCTCCAACGCCACCATAGCGCGCAGCCTTGACGCTGGCGAAACATGGGAGTTTTCACAACCCGCCTCGGCAACGCTCCAGTTTCGTGATATTGAAGCACTCGATGCCAACCATGCATATGCGCTCAGCATTGGCGAAAATGGTGACTCCAGGATTTATTACA
Source organism: Pseudidiomarina sp. (assembly GCF_048267825.1). Lineage (NCBI taxonomy): Bacteria > Pseudomonadati > Pseudomonadota > Gammaproteobacteria > Alteromonadales > Idiomarinaceae > Pseudidiomarina > Pseudidiomarina sp. The sequence goes on along the minus strand of NZ_JBLWWR010000011.1, from coordinate 73,270 downwards.
CCTCAAACGGTGGCCGTGACTGGCAACTGCGCTTTCGCGCGGGTAGCAATCAATTTCTAAACTGCATCGCAACAGCCAGCTCCAACGAAGCTTGGGTTTACGGTGACAGTAAAGAAAGCAGATGGGAAATGGTGCGCAGTGCAGACGGTCGCAATTGGCTTTCTGCCAGTAACGTGGTGGATAGTCAGCCCCTTCCCGATGAAGGGGGATTGGCGGCCAGCGGCGGCTGTGTGCGCTATAACAACAAAGTTTGGGCCATCGGCACTGCCAACGGGCATACCGCACGGTTGCTAATAAAACGTAATTTTGGCATTCGCTTCAAGGCTATTGATACGCCGCTTCCAGCCGGTCCAGGAGCGGGTATTGCCAGTGTCTGGCCATTCAGTGAAACCCACGTTTTGTTAGCTGGTGGTGACTTAAGCAATGCAGCTGCACGCCCACGCTTGGTCGAATACAAAGACGATACGTTTACGCCCTTGGCTGAGCCACCACTGGAAGGCGCACTTTATAGTCTAACCGTGCGTGCCAACCGAGACATGATTGTATCCAACCCCGCTGGCGCAGCTTATTTTCACACAGCTGAACAACGCTGGCAGCCACTGAGTGACGCCAATGTTTGGAACAGCGCCTGCATTCAAAACCGCTGCTATTTAGTTGGCAAGGAAGGGTACGTCGCGCGCGTCAGCTTCGATGAGTAAAGCCGTTCCACCAGTTAAATGACTCACGCTGCAAAACCCGTGGCGAGCTAACACTTGCGCCGCTACGGCACTGCGGTGCCCAGAGCGACACACACAAACGATAGGCCGTTGAGCAAACTTATCACGGTGGGTGTAAATGAATTGCACCAAGCGCGTCAGGGGTACATTGATTACTTCAGCATCCACGGACAGCTCGCGAACTTGATGTTCTTGCTGCTCGCGCACGTCGACAACCAAAGTTTCAGGCTGTTTTAACCATTCTTGTTGTTGCTCTAATGGCACATCAACAAGCTGACAAGCCACGCATTCATCGGCTACTTCACAAAGCCGCTGTACCACCCGGAACGAGTCGTCGCGGCTTGCGAGCAGTAACGTTTGGTCATGAACCAGAGGCTGGAGCAGTTTGGCATCTTGATGCTCACCGATAAAGGCAAAATCAACATGCGGAGACGGATGTTCCGCCGCCAAGGGTGAGCTCAACAAATACACCGGGAACCGTGTGCCAACACGATAAAGTCGGCGCTTACCAACCGGCAAACAGCCAAATACCGGCGTCTCGCACTCCGCAGGCGCGTCACAACCTCCCACGTGCTGCTCGGGCCAACCCACCGCGTCGCGCGCAGCGCTACAGCCACTTGCGCATAATAATTGCGCTAACATCGCGGCTGGGCTATCAGGTTGATGCGGTTGTGTGGACAGCACAGCCCGCACTTTATAATTTTGACACGCAACTAATCGCTCAATGCGTTCAGCGAGTTCTGGAACCGGGTCGATGACCGCCATTTCCTTAGCCGCTTTATCAATCAATAAATAGCAACAGTGTGTGTCAAAACGCAATTGCACCACGCCATCTAAATCACTATCGATGTCTTCGTTGATATCGGAAACCAGCAAACATGACTGGCGCAAAGCTTTGGCCGCATCACGAATGCGCTCACAGGCAGCATCAATTGTTGCGGCTTGTGTGGCGGGGCCAAATGATAAGCGAATGGCTGAGCTGGAACGCCATTGTTCCAACCCCATCGCATCAAGCACAAAGCTTTGGGTAACGCCTGAACTGCATGCAGAGCCTGAGCTGACGCGAATATTAGCCGCATCAAACACATCCATAATGTCGCGCGATGGCACACCGCGAACAGAAAAGTTCAGCGTAGTAGGTACCGAATGCTTGAAGTCATGGTTTAACTGTAAAGTCGGAAACACACTACGCAAGGCTGCTAGCAACTGGGTACGGTAGGCTTCCAAAGTTTCTTCAGTTTGAAATACACGTTGCTGCTTATCTAACAACAGTTCAAACAGTGCATGCAAGGCAGCAATGCCTGGTAAGTTTTCGGTACCGGAACGCTGGCCTTGTTCCTGCCCACCGCCAATAATCAATGGCGTGAATGGCGCCGCGTCGCGCACGTAAATAAAGCCGATGCCTTTCGGTCCATACAGCTTGTGCCCACTAAATGGCGCGTAATCAATGGTGGTTTCAGAAATCTGTAAATGTTGCTTACCTAATGCCTGCACACAATCAACCATCCACGGCACCGATTCATTGTGCGTACGGATAACCTTCTCTAATGCAACGAGGTCTTGCTTAACACCGGTTTCATTGTTTACCGCCATAGTACAAATCATGTGCGCAGCGCCAACATGCTCAGCAATAAACTGATGATCAAGCAAGCCATTCTTATCAACTGGAATGGCTTTTAACTCGGCATTGAGTTGCAGCAGCTTATTCCAGTGCTCAAGCGCTTGCGGCACCGCTTTGTGCTCTGTTGCACCATATAACAACCAACGGCGCGCACCGCTATTGGTGTTATTTCGAGCTGCGATTAAGGCCGACAATACAGCGGTTTGAATACCTTCAGTGGCACCACTGGTGAAAAATAAGCGCCCGGCGCGCGCACCAATAACCTGACGCCCAAGGCGACGGGTATTATCAAGAATATAGCGCGCTTGTAAGCCAGCAATGTGGCTGCTTGAGGGGTTACCGAAGACATGTTCCATAACATGCTCGACGGCCTGAGCAATTTGCGGCAACACCGGTGTCGTAGCATTACAGTCAAGATAAATTTCGGCCGCTTTCGGGCGAATTTGTACCGGCGTTACCATTGAATCAACTCCTTGTTATTGGTCGATGCGATTTTCCTGCCACTGCTTTTCTTTGGCCGCGCGGGCTTCTTCAGCCATACGCGCTTTTTTATCATCGCATGGGTCATCGCAATCACATGCTTTTTCCATACCTAACGATGAAATACCACCACAGCTACCTGAAATCGATTTGCGTTGGGCTATAAAGCCCACCGACATGGCCAATACCACCACCAACATGATGACGAATACAGCAATAAAAACGCCCATGTGGACCTCCTGAGCTACTGCTCAAATCGTTTGAATGCAGTACTAGTGTACTCTTTAAATTCTTCGTTTTCACGGGTAACCAGCAATACCGCCAAGCCTTTTCTATTAGCGAAATCCAATGCCTGCTCTGGCCCCATGACTGTTAAGGCCGTGGCATAGGCATCGGCATCCATGCAGGTTTCCGTAATGACCGTTACAGACACCAGATTATGCTGAATTGGGTAGCCACTGCGCGGGTCAATAATATGCGAATAACGCACACCATCTTCTTCAAAATAGTTGCGATAATCACCCGACGTTGCGACCGCATTATTGCCTGGCTCAATGACCTTTTGCACTGCGCGTTCGAGTGATACCGGTTGCTCGATGGCAATACGCCACGGTTGTTCGCCGGGCTTGCTGCCCTTCATGCGCATTTCACCGCCAATCTCGACTAAATAGTTTTTAATTTCCATCTGTTCGAGCAATAAAGCCACGCGATCAACACCATAACCCTTAGCGATGGTTGACAAATCAACATATAAATCAGGTACAGCTTTGGTCAACTGGTGGTTTTCGACCGACAAATATTGGTAACCAACTTGGTCACGAACAGCGTTGAGTTCTGCTTCTGTCGGCACAGTTTCTGGCCGCCCGAGTGGGCCAAAACCCCATAAGTTCACCAACGGCCCTACCGTAACATCCAGCAACCCATCGGTCTCCGCACCAATTTCTAAAGCCCGACGCACAACTGTTTCTAAAGCCCGTGACACCACGACAGGTTCAGTGGTTTGGCGGCTATTAAACACCGACAACTCTGAATTTGGGTCGTAGGTCGACATTTGACTATTGATTTGCTGCAACACACCGTCGACACGTTCTTTAACACGTTCCGGAGAATGATTAGGGTTCGCCGTAACGTAACGAATATGGTACGTGGTGCCCATGGTTTCGCCAGAAACGGACAGTTGCTGCGGTACATGCGTGCACGAAACGAAAAAGGCCAGCCCAAATAGGGCTAGCCACACGCGTAGAATAAGTGAAACGTTTAGGTTAGCCACCAAGGTTAGCCACCAAAGTCGTCCAATAAGATGTTTTCATCTTCAACGCCTAAGTCTTTCAACAGTTTGATAACGGCTGCGTTCATCATCGGCGGACCACACATATAGAACTCACAATCTTCCGGAGCTTCGTGATCTTTCAGATAATTTTCGTATAAAACGTTATGGATAAAGCCGGTATAGCCTTCCCAGTTGTCTTCTGGTTGTGGATCAGACAACGCAACGTTCCATTCAAAATTATCATTTTCACGCGCCAACATATCGAAATCTTCTACATAGAACATTTCTTTCTTAGAGCGTGCACCATACCAGAACGTCATCTTGCGATCAGTATTCAGACGACGCAGTTGGTCGAAGATGTGTGAACGCATTGGTGCCATACCAGCACCACCACCAACGAATACCATTTCTGCTTTTGTTTCTTTGGCAAAGAATTCACCAAACGGCCCGGAAATTGTCACTTTATCACCTGGTTTCAGGCTAAAGATATACGACGACATTTGGCCCGGTGGTAAGCTCATATCACGCGGAGGCGGCGTAGCGATACGCACATTCAGCATGATAATGCCTTTTTCGTCTGGGTAGTTCGCCATGGAATACGCACGAATAACTTCTTCGTTAACTTTTGACTCTAAGTTAAAGAAGCCAAAGTGTTCCCAGTCGCCACGGAATTTCTCTTCAATTTCAAAATCTTTGAATTTCACGTGGTGAGGTGGGCATTCAATCTGAATATAACCACCGGCACGGAATGGTACATCTTCGCCTTCAGGCAACTGCACCACAAATTCTTTAATGAAGGTTGCAACGTTATGGTTTGACTTAACGGTACAATCCCACTTACGAATACCGAAAACTTCTTCAGGAAGTTCGATTTTCATGTCTTGCTTCACGTTCACCTGACAAGATAAACGGCAGCCTTCACGAGCTTCTTTACGGTTAATATGGTCACGTTCAGTTGGCAGAATCTCACCGCCACCTTCTTTGATAACCACGCGGCACTGACCACATGAGCCACCGCCACCACACGCTGATGATACGAAAATACCCGCATTTGCTAATGCGCCAAGCAACTTAGTACCTGGCTGGGTGGTGATTTTCTTGTCTTCATCATCGTTAATTAAAATCTCGACATCACCTTGAGGGACCAATTTTGATTTTGCGATCATAATTACCGCCACCAAAATCAGTACAATCAAGGTAAACATGCCTACGCCGAGCGCTATTAATGTCAAATCTTGCCCTTGCATCGACTTGTACCTCTCGTTAATCCGTTGCTATCGTTACCGGTGCTTCTTAAAGGGATACGCCAGAGAATGACATAAAGCCCAAACCAATTAGACCAACCGAAATAAATGTAATGCCCAAACCACGTAAGCCGTCTGGTACATCTGCATATTTCAGTTTTTCGCGTACTGCTGCTAAAGCAACAATTGCGAGAGCCCAGCCAATACCGCTACCGATACCGTAAACCACACTTTCGCCGAAGGTATAGTCACGCTCAACCATGAACGAAACGCCACCAAAAATTGCGCAGTTAACCGTAATCAACGGCAAGAAAATACCCAATGCGTTGTATAACGCAGGAACGTATTTATCCAATGCCATCTCTAGAATCTGAACCAACGCAGCGATAACGCCGATGAAGGTTAAGAAACGTAAGAAGCTCAGGTCCGCATCAGGAAAACCAGCCCAATCCAATGCGCCAGGCGCCAGAATGTTGTGATAAACCAAGTTGTTTACTGGAACCGAGATACCCAGTACCACGATAACCGCAACGCCCAAGCCGAAGGCAGTAGTTACTTTCTTAGACACCGCCAAGAAGGTACACATACCAAGGAAAAACGATAACGCTAAGTTCTCAACGAAAATCGCCTTAATAAATAAACTGATATAAGCTTCCATGGTCTGCCCCTTAATCCTTCGGTTCTACTTGTTCGGTACGGAAGGTACGCAGTACCCAGATAAAGCCACCGATAATGAAGAACGCACTTGGTGGTAAAACCAACAAGCCGATTGGCTGATACCAACCCCCTTCAGAAGCCAGTTGCATGATCTGATAGCCAAACAGGCTACCCGAGCCAAACAATTCACGAATAAATCCAACAGTTAATAGCACCACTGAGTAGCCTAAACCGTTACCAATACCGTCTAAGAACGACAAACCTGGCGTGCTCTTCATGGCATAAGCTTCGGCACGTCCCATAACGATACAGTTGGTGATAATCAAACCAACGAATACCGAAAGTTCTTTGGCGATGCCGTATGCATAAGCACGTAAAATCTGATCAACCACGATAACCAAACTGGCAATAATGGTCATTTGCACAATGATTCGCACACTCGAAGGAATGTGGTTACGAATAATTGAGATAAACAAGTTTGAAAACGCCGTAACAAAGGTTAGTGCGATACACATAACCAGGGTGTTTTCCATTTTTGAGGTAACAGCCAATGCAGAACAAATACCTAGAATTTGTAAAGCGATTGGGTTGTTGGCAAAAATCGGTCCAAATAGAACCTCTTTGACTTCTTTTGCACTAGCCATTAGTTCAGCTCCCCTTTACGAATTTTATCAAACAGCGGGCCGTAAGCTTTATCGCTGAACCAGAACTGCATAGTGTTCTCAACACCATTACTAGTTAGCGTCGCACCCGATAGCGCGTCCACTTGATGGTCTTTGTCAGTCACATTTTTTGTAACTTCCAACGCCACACTGTCGTTTTCATAAATTTCTTTGCCTTCCCAGCTTGCTGCCCAGTTTGGATTCTGGATTTCGCCGCCAAGGCCCGGAGTTTCAGTGTGTTCGTAGTAGTTGATACCTTTCACGGTGTTCATGTCGGGTGCTACAGCCATAAAGCCATACATAGTACCCCACAAACCATAACCACGAATGTAAACAACAACAGTTTCTAACTCACCTTGGGCATCGTTGATAAAGTAAACTTTAGCAACATCTTCACGTGAGCCAATACCAGCCACATCCACTTTTTTATCCAGCTTAGTACCTAAGCCAGCTTTCTTAGCAGAAGCAATTGGGTCATATTCTGTTGGGTTTTTACCGTCAACCGAGTCCACTTCTTCAAGCGTATTCAAGTTGAATAAACGTGTTTCAACGCGCTCTTCAAACAACGCGATAACGTCAGTTTCAGGCGTTAACAAACCTGCAGCATCCAAAACGTTACGTTGCATATCTAAGGCTGCGTTTTTCTGCTGCAGTGGTTTTAAACCAACTGCTGAACCCGCCACGATTATCGCGCACACTAAACAGAGCGCGACAACGACAAATAGCGTTTTCCCGAGTGATTCGTTTTTATTAGCCATTGCGTGCCATTCTCCGTTTAATGTTTGATTGAACAACAAAGTGGTCAAACAGCGGCGCGAATACGTTCGCGAACAGAATCGCTAACATAATCCCCTCTGGGTACGCAGGGTTTACCACACGGATAAGAACTGTCATTGCACCGATTAAGAAACCGTAAGCGAACTTACCTTTGTTGGTGAATGATGCGGATACTGGGTCAGTTGCCATGAACATCATACCGAAGGCAAAACCACCCACAACCAAGTGCCAGTACCATGGCATTGCAAACATTGGATTGGTATCGCTACCGATAGCATTGAACAAGAATGCCAACGCGGCCATACCCACGAACACACCTGACACAATACGCCACGATGCAATTCTGAAATAAATAAGTGCTAAACCGCCAATAAGAATCATCAGGGTTGAAACTTCGCCCATTGAGCCTTGGATGTTACCTAAGAAAGCGTTCCACCAGAGATCCATGTCAGCGAAATAATCGACACCTGAAGCAGCCTGGCCAAGTAAGGTTGCACCTGAAAAGCCATCAACGGCTGTCCATACCTGCTCACCCGAAATTGAAGCTGGGAAGGCAAAGTATAAGAACGCACGACCGGTAAGCGCAGGGTTCAAGAAGTTGCGTCCGGTACCGCCGAACACTTCTTTACCAATCACCACACCGAAGGTGATACCGAGCGCAACTTGCCATAGAGGCATGGTTGCAGGCAAGGTTAAGGCAAACAATACCGAAGTAACGAAGAACCCTTCGTTGATTTCATGCTTACGCACCGAGGCGAATATGACTTCCCAAAAGCCGCCCACAATAAATGTGGTTGCATAAACAGGAACGAAGAAACAGGCACCGTAAAACATTTTGGTACCCCAGCCAGCGCCAGCGAAATCACCACCAAGCAGCTGGAACAAGCCCACCTGCCAAATGTCAGCTAACTCGTAGCCGTTCGCCAATGCCATAGCGGCTTGGTTACCTACGTTGTACATACCCCAGAACATTGCTGGGAAGGTCATCATCCACACTAAAATCATGATGCGCTTTAAATCAACGCTATCTTTTACGTGGGTAATGCCCTTCGTCACTTTGCCTGGCGTGTAGAAAATTGTAGCTGCGGCTTCGTATAAGGCGTACCACTTTTCGTACTTGCCGCCTTTTTCGAAGCTTGGCTCAATCTTCTCGAGGAAATTTTTTAAGCCCATGATCAGCCCTCTTTCTCAATTTCGGTCAACATGTTACGTAACACTGGACCGTACTCATATTTGCCAGGGCAAACGTAAGAACACAGTGCTAAATCCTCTTCGTCCAGTTCCAAACAGCCCAGCTTCTGAGCTTGCTCGGTGTCACCGGAGAGCAGGTCACGTAACAAAATCGTTGGCAAAATATCAAGCGGCATCACGCGCTCATAGTTGCCGATTGGAACCATCGAACGGTCTGAACCGTTTGTGGTGGTAGTCATTGCGAACAACTTGTTAGGGATTAAATGCCCCAAGTATGCGCGCGTCACTGAGTGCTGTTCGGCACCAGGCTTAATCCAGCCAAACAGTTCTTTTTGGTCGCCTTCAGCCAATACGCTAACCTGATCGTGGAAACGACCAAGCCATTGATGTGCGTCATCAACCTTGTGACCATTCAGTACTGAACCAGAGATAACGCGATTCTTACCTTGCGACAATTCACCTTTCGTGAGCTCACGCAAATTTGCGCCCATGCGGGTACGCAACAAACGCGGCTTTTTAGTGCTTGGCCCACCCAGGGCCACAACACGGTCAGTAAATAGCTCACCGGTGGTGAATAACTTGCCGTAGGCGATTACGTCTTGATAACCAATGTGCCATACCGGCTTCGCCGCTGACACAGGGTGTAAGAAATGGATGTGTGTGCCAACTAAGCCAGCTGGGTGTGGCCCTGCAAAACTTTCCAGTTGAACTTTCGCATCGCCAGTATCAACTTCTGCATCAGCAGCCTTAACCACAAAAACTTTGCCTTGGGTCAAGTTACTAAGAACTTTTAAACCGTCGATAAATGCTTGTTTGTGTTCGTTGATAATAACTGATGGGTTCGCCGCTAAAGGATTGGTATCCATCGCGTTAACGAAAATTGCAGTAGGCTCGGCATCTAGCTTAGGCGAACGACTGAATGGGCGGGTACGCAAAGCAACCCATTGACCCGAATTATTCAGTTGCTCAACCACTTTAGCGCGATCAAGGCCTGCCAGTTCGCTACTGTCGTGCTTGGCAAAGGTTTCTTGCTCATCGCCGTCAATTTCAATGACAACAGCTTGCAAAACACGCTTTGCGCCACGCAGAACGTCTTTAACAACGCCGGCAGCTGGAGCGGTAAATTTAACCCCTGGGTTTTTCTTGTCTTCGAAAAGTACCTGGCCTTTTTTAACGCGGTCTTCAACCTTAACCTGCATGGTTGGACGCATTCCCACATACTCTTCACCCAGTACGGCAACGGTGGTGATGGCCTGGCCATCCTCGATAGTTTGCTGGGGGGTACCCGAAATTGGGATATCCAGCCCTTTCTTGATCGTAATCATACGCGTTTGCACTACTCGTTAGGGAAGATTAATCTCACTCCAGCACACGCAGTTTGGTACGACCCAGCCTGCCTGCACTGACCAAATTCTGTCCATTTTCACCTAGGGCGCGCATTTTAGCACTTTTGCACGGTAAAACAAATGCGAAAAACCCTAAAAAAGGTTGTTCGTTATTCGATCGCTTCGCTTGTCGTTATTCGTTAAATACAAACACGAACAACCAATAACGAATAACGAGTAACGAATAACGATTAACGGCGTTACCAGGTGACTACTGGATCCACATCGGCATCATAATCAACGCCTTCAATGCCAAATCCAAATAACTTCAGAAAGTCGCTGTGATAACCGGCGTAGTCCGCTAATTGGTGGAAATTATCTTGCGTCACTTGGTGCCACAAAGCTTCCACTTTAGCTTGCGTTTTTTCGTTGGTTTCCCAATCGTTCATAAACAAGCGCCCTGCTTCGTCAAGCTTTGGGTTTTCGCTATACAGCGCATCTTTTAACAAGCGGTAGGTTTGCTCAATGCAGCCCTCATGCGTGCCTTCTTCCTTCATCACGCCGTATATCAGCGAAATATAAAGTGGCATAACGGGAATCGCAGAGCTGGCTTGTGTCACCAAAGCTTTTAATGACGACACATAAGCTTCCAGGTTAATGCCTGCATAACGGGTACGCATTTCTGCGGCCGCGCGATCAAGATCTTCCTTGGCTTTACCAATGGTTGCGTGCCCATAAATTGGCCAAGTTAACTTTTTACCAATGTAGGTATACGCTGTGGTTTTTGCGTTGTCTGCCAATACGCCTGCGTCATGCAACGCCGCCATCCACAATTCCCAATCTTCGCCGCCCATAACTTTAATGGTCTGCTGAATTTCATCGTCATTAGCAGGCTCAAGGGTAATTTCAGACACTTCGTCTTTGTCGGTATTGTAGGTTTTCGTGGTGTACGCTTGACCAATTGGCTTCAGCGTTGAGCTGTAAAGGTCGCCCGTTACAGGGTCTTTGCGTTTAGGTGACGCTAAGCTATAAATAACTAAATCAACCTGACCAAAATCTTCTTTTATTTTTGCAATCACTTGGTCTTTAATTTCGTTCGAAAAGGCATCACCATTAATCGTATGTGCGTACAGTCCTTCTTTTTCGGCTGCCTTATGAAACGCTGCCGTATTGTACCAGCCCGCGGTACCTGTTCTTTTCTCAGTTGGCTCTTTTTCGAAACATACGCCAATGGTCTTTGCGCCAGCACCAAAGGCCGCGTTAATGCGAGACGCTAAGCCATAACCCGTTGAACTACCAATCACCAACACGCGTTTCGGTACATTGTTAAGAGCCGGTTGTTGCTTCACATAGTCAATTTGCTGTTGTACATGAGCCGCGCAGCCTACCGGATGAGCATTGGTACAGATGAAACCGCGAATTTTTGGATGAATTACCATAGTGTTATGTCCTGTTTTTTTTAAATTCGTATCGATACAAATGCCGGCTAGTGTAACCGACCACACACGCTCAAGTGATCTGAGCTGTTACGATTCCAGTTTACTGCCACCACGGCATTGTGGTGACTCAGGCACTGCATGCAGTTGCTGCCATTCCTGCACGCTATACACGTGCAGTGCTAGCGCATGAACCGGCCCTGCCAGTTCCTCGGCAAGGACTTTGTTCACCGCTCGGTGCCGCTGTAACAAACGCATGCCATCAAAGTCTTCGCATACCAGCACAATCTTAAAGTGGGAATCATCACTTGGCGTACCATGCAAGTGGCTCTCATTAATGACTTCAAGATGCGCAGGGGCAAAGTGCCGCGTTATTTTTTCATGAATGTGTTGCTCAAGTGCAGTCATAAGCACCTCGAAAATTAGTTGGCGTCCAGTGAACTGTAGCAGATGCTGTCATCACGCCCGATTTTAGCGAAGGCATTAATAATATTTGGCTCAGGCTGATTCGGGCGATAGGCAATACGAAATATCTGTGAACCGAAATTTCCCGATACCTGATATAACAGCACCCCATGCTCTTTATAGATAGCAATTAACTGTTGTAAACCTTCGGCCCGGTTGCTGGGGAATACGGAAATGTCGCCCACCAAGCGCCAGCGATTAAGCTCATCTTGCTCAGCCATGAGTGCTTGATTGATTCTATCGCGGCAAAAACTTAACTGTATGATGCTGCTTGAGAGCGCCCAATTGCCCGTCGGCAATTGCAGGGTATCAATTTCATGTACCCACTGGGTTGCTTCATCCAGTGAGTCATCTGTAACGCGGGGCTCGCAGCCGGACAGTAATGTGAACGTGATACCGACAACAACAAGCCATTTTGCGAACGCCATAACACACCCATGTTTGAGACAACGATATGACTTGGGAGTATAAAGGCTATAGAAGGAATTAAAAAGCGGGAAGAACATCCTTGTTCGAAGGGATAACGTCATTCCATGAGTGCTATCCCTAATCCATGCGGGTATACTATCTAATTAAATGCTTCATTTCAATTACAATTTGACAACAAATTCTTAAGTTTCTCTTTTTAAAGTTGATTTAGTGTAAAAAAAAATTATTCCTCTGACTGCTCAGTCTCTGGGCTAACCAACGCCACAATCTGCCATCCAGCCTTTGGTTCAAAGGTCTGATCGCTTGAAAAAAGGTGACAAAATTCACGTTCATCCAAGGCGTAAAGTGGTAACGCTCGGTTTCCGTAACGATCCTGATAATCGTCATAGTGAAATGATTCTGTAAGCGCGGTGGTTTTAACCTGTGCACCCTGGAAAGTAAGACTTGCCAACTTCGAGAATGTAACACCTTTACCGAATAATTTCAGTCGTTTACGGTACACTTCTGGCAGCTGGTTGCGCGCTGGAGCATCATGATCAGTACTATGCAACGCATAAATTTTATCTTCCGAGAACCAGTCCATGAAGTGCATCGCAACCACCGGATTTAACTGCCGATAAGGTGACAAAATCAGCACGTGACCAATACCAGTGAGGTCCATATTATTTTCGGCATGTTCCGAAGTTGGGTTACCGAAGTAAACCGGCAGGTTCTCCATGCGCGCCTGCTTGATGTGTTCCCAGTTGGTATCAGCGAGCAGCACCGGAAACTTATTCTCTTTAAGCGACTTCGCAATCAACCGTGCTGTGGGGTTAGCGCCGAAGATAAGGAAGCCACGCGCTGGTGGCTCTCGCAACTTAAGCGCGTGAGCGAGCGGTTTTGCCGTTAAACTCTGCAGTACTACCGTGCTAAGAATAACGAGGAACACCAATGGCACCAGCAATTCGGCTTCTTCCCACCCAGCTTGTTGTAATTTCAATGCAAACAATGCCGAAACCGCCGCAGCAACAATACCGCGCGGTGCTATCCAGCTTAGCAGTACTTTTTCTTTAAACGCCGTTTGGGTGCCTATTGACGAAACCCATACGCTCAATGGTCGCACCACAAAGATAATAATGGCCAGTAACAACACTGCCGGGAAGCCAAGCGAATTAAATGCATCAGGTTGCAGACGCGCCGCAAGGATAATAAACAGCCCGGAAATTAGCAGCACCGATAAGGTTTCTTTAAATTCAAGAATATCGTCGAGATCTAAGCCGCGCATGTTGGCCATAACCATGCCCATAACGGTTACCGTCAACAAGCCAGATTCATGCTGCAAGGCGTTTGAGACAGCGAACACACCCAGAACTACAGCAAGGGTTGCAACGTTTTTCAAATAGTGCGGAAAGATACTTTTGAGCAAGGCCCAACCCAACAATTTACCACCGGCAAAACCAAGCGCAAAGCCCACACCGATAGTGGTTGCAAAGGCTTGCAGTGCTTGTGTCCAGCCCGCACCTTGACTCGAGATGATGAACTCATACACCAATACCGCCAATAACGCGCCGATAGGATCAATGATGATGCCTTCCCAGCGCAAAATGTTGCCAAGGCGCGCCAAAGGCCTTACTGAGCGTATCATGGGCATGATTACGGTTGGTCCCGTTACCACCACCAAGGCACCAAACAGCGCCGACAGCTCCCAACTAAAACCAATCAAATAATAGGCTGCTATTGCAATGGATACCCAGGTAATCACCATGCCAATACTGACAAGGTTCGTCACCATGCGCCCGTGACCGCGAATTTCATCAAACTTCAGCGTTAACGAACCTTCAAATAGAATAATGGCAACGGACAGTGATACCAGTGGGAATAAAATATCGCCAAATACCGCATCGGGATTTAACACACCAAAAACCGGGCCTATTACAATACCAACAATCAGTAATGGCAGAATCGCCGGTACTTTCATGCGCCAAGCGCCCCATTGGCATAAAATTGACAGCACGCCAATCAAGGCTAACGCGGACATATTTGACATAAAGAATCCTTTTAAAATTTTCCAAATCTGGTGTTGATAATAATTCTCATTTGCGTCAAACTATTTGTAGGTACCAAATGCGAATCAATATCGTTCATTCTTTTTTTTCGATATACTTCACCCCATCAATACGAGGTATTCAACAATGAGTTCAACTATGTTGCGTAAATTATTTACTCTAACAGCAATTGCTGCAGGCCTCACTGCTACAGTAGCACAAGCCGCCACAGTTAACCTTTATTCAGCCCGCAAAGAAGCACTGATCAAGCCGGTTCTGGAAAAGTTTACCGCAGAAACTGGCATTGAAGTACGCCTTTTAACAGGCGGTGGTGATGCGCTTCTTGCTCGCCTGCAAAATGAAGCAGCAAATACCCCAGCCGATTTATTCCTCACCGTAGATGCGGGCAACTTGCATCGTGCGGCCGAAGCTGGCGTATTTCAACCGCTCACCTCAGCTGCAGCCTTAGCAGCTGTGCCTGACCATCTGCACGGCACCGACAATTTATGGGTTGGTTTAAGCTTACGTGCACGCCCTATTTTTTATGCTGCAGACCGCGTTGACCCAAGTCAACTCAGTGGCTACGAAGACTTGGCCAAGCCGCAGTGGAATAACAAAGTATGCATTCGCTCGTCAGACAACATTTACAACCAATCGCTTACCGCCGCTTTAATTGAACATTGGGGCGAAGAGAAAACCGAAGCCTGGGCGAAAGGTTTAGTGGCAAACTTGGCCAAACCGCCAGTAGGTGGCGATCGTGATCAACTGAAAGCCGCAGCCGCTGGTGTTTGTGACCTAGCCGTAGCAAACACTTACTACTTTGGCTTAATGCAAACCGGTGACGATGCTGAACAACGCGAAGCCGCCAGTAAACTTAAAATCTTCTGGCCAAATAAAGATGAATTCGGCACTCACGTCAATGTATCGGGTATTGGCTTAACCAAACACGCCAAGAACAAAGCTGAAGCAGAGCAACTCATCGAGTTCTTATTATCAGCTGAATCACAAGCTTGGTACGCAGCCACCAACAATGAATACCCAGCGGTTGAAGGTGTTGAGTGGAGCGAAACCCTGCAAGCGTGGGGCGAGTTTAAAGCCGATGATTTGTCGATGACATTTCTTGGCGAAAACAATGCCGCTGCAGTTAAATTAATGAATCGTGCTGGCTGGCGTTAATGGGTTTTAATTTGTGGCGCCAATTTACTTTGGTCTTAACGGCCGTCGTTATCGGCGTGCCGTTATTGGTCATTTGTTGGTCGGTGCTGCAATTATTAGGTGGGGGCGATACCTCCACCTTAACTCATTTATGGGCCACGGTTGTGCCCGAGTACATTCGCAACTCAGTGTTGCTGTTGCTCGGTGTCGCAGCCGGTGTAATCAGTATTGGTGTGAGTACCGCTTGGCTGACTACCGCATGTCGCTTTCCCGGGCAGCGTTTCTTAAGTTGGGCGCTGCTGTTACCGCTCGCCATGCCAGCTTACATTACCGCCTACACCTACACCGGCATGCTCGACTTCGCTGGCCCCGTACAAAGCACGCTGCGTGACTGGTTTGGTTGGGGCTACGGCGACTACTGGTTTCCACAAGTTCGCAGCTTAAGCGGTGCCATACTCGTATTGAGTTTGGTATTATTTCCTTATGTTTACTTAATCACCCGCGCTACGTTCATCCAGCAATCGGCAACCACCTTAGAAGCAGGTCGCAGTTTAGGCCTTAACCCGTGGCAATGCTTTTTACGGCTAGCGCTGCCCCTGGCGCGCCCAGCCATAGTAACTGGCACCACGCTGGCATTGATGGAAACCCTCGCCGATTACGGTACGGTGCAATATTTCGGTGTCACCACCTTTACCACCGGCATTTTTCGCACGTGGTACGGGTTGGGCGATTTGCAAGGCGCATTGCAACTGGCGGGCATGCTACTGGTTGCGGTAATTCTATTAATTTTTATCGAACGCTGGTCGCGTAGCCAAGCGCGCTATGACCAGCGTAGCAATCGCCCTGCTCCACCTTTTCAACTGACAGGCTGGAAAGCCATCGCAGCGAGTATTGCCTGCTGGTTGCCGCTAGTATTTGGCTTCTTACTGCCCGCACTGCAGCTGGCCAGCTGGTCGCTTGAACGGCGCGAAGTATGGGCCGATAGCGCCTTTTGGCAGCTCACATTCAACAGTTTTGGGCTCGCTGTTCTCGCTGCTGTTTTGGTGGTCATTATGGCCTTGTGGCTGGCTTATGGTCGGCGCCAATTACCCACCCGAATTGTCCGCACCAGCGTCGCCTTCGCAGGGTTAGGTTATGCTATTCCGGGGCTTGTTATCGCGGTTGGCTTAATGGTGTTTTTAACCACATTGGATCACGGCATTATCGCGCTCAGCAAGGCATGGTTTGACTACAATCCAGGCCTACTGCTTTCAGGCACCTTGTTCGCCCTGCTGTTTGCCTACAGTGTTCGCTTTTTAAGTGTGTCACTGCAAACCATTAATGCTGGCTTAGGTGAAATTCGCCCCAGCATGGACGAAGCCGCGCGTATTCAAGGCTACTCGCCGCTGCAAGTGCTGCGTAAAATACATTTGCCACTGCTGCGCCCCAGCGTTCTCACCGCGCTCATTTTAGTGGGCGTAGATGTGCTAAAAGAGCTGCCCGCAACGCTGGTACTGCGACCTTTTGATTTTAATACGTTAGCCGTTCGCGCATACGAAATGGCTGGCGACGAGCGGCTGCCCGATGCTGGCCCACCGGCTTTGATGATGGTTTTAGTTGGCTTAATTCCAGTTATTTTATTGTCACGCGCTATGTTAAAGTCGCAACAATCTGCGCTGAAGGAGCAAGAGTTTGTCCCGGTTACAGCTTGATAAAATTCATATTAGCTTTGGCGCCGCACACATTGTTAACGGCGTCAGCTTACAACTTGAGCAAGGCGAAATTGGCTGTCTTCTGGGGCCAAGCGGCTGTGGTAAAACCACATTGTTACGCGCAATAGCCGGCTTTCAAAGCCTGCAGGTTGGCAGCATCAGCATTGACAACAATACCGTTTCAGAAAGTAACAAAACCGTGCCACCAGAACAGCGTGGTGTCGGTATGGTATTCCAGGACTTTGCGTTATTTCCGCATCTGAATGTGGCCGATAATATTAGCTTTGGCATGCGTAAGGCGAGTTCAACCGAACGCCGTAAGCGTGTTGATGAGTTGCTCGACCGAATTGGCCTGCCCGGTTATCACAAACGGTTCCCGCATGAATTATCAGGCGGCCAGCAACAGCGTATCGCACTGGCAAGAGCCTTGGCGCCCAAGCCCGGCCTGCTTCTGCTTGACGAACCATTCTCGAGCCTGGACGCAGAGCTACGCGAACGTTTGGCAGTGGAAGTTCGCGAATTATTAAAAAATGAAGGCATTACTGCATTGCTGGTTACTCATGACCAACAAGAAGCTTTCGCCATGGCCGACAAAGCAGGCGTGATGTATCAGGGTGAGTTATTGCAATGGGATACGCCGTATCAGCTATACCACCAACCACGCCATCAATTAGTGGCTGACTTCATTGGTCACGGTGTGTTATTGCAAGGCACCGTCAATACCCAAGGCTCGCTGGCATCGCCACTAGGCATGCTTGAACACCCAAGCCTGATGCAGGTAGCCGGTGGTACACCGGTAAGCTTTCTTGTGCGCCCTGATGACATCGTGCCAGACCCTGAGTCACGCTTGCGCGGCAAGATCAAGGCCCGTGGTTTTCGTGGTGCGCACAACCTCTACACGGTGCAGCTAAGCAGTGGTATTGAATTGCTCACTTTGAGTCCGTCGCATGAAGTACTTGACGTTGGCGCAGATATTGGCCTGCGCGCAGAGTTTGACCATCTCGTCGTATTCGCAGCAGATCACTGCGAACTACCCGGTTTTCACGAGCAAGCACCTACAGTACAGCCGTTACCGAGCGTTTTACCAAAATCGCAGTCGGCGTAACAGCAAAAACTCGATAACCGCGATGATAAGCAACGCGCCGCTAAATATCCAAAAAGCGTTGCTGTCATCAACACCCGGCATGCCACCAATATTAATTCCAAACAACCCAGTTAAAAAACTGATTGGCAAGAACACCCCTGCAACCATCGATAACCAATAGGTGTTGCGGTTCATTTTTTCAGCCAAATCTTGATGCAGGTGCTCGCGCAGCATCCACACCTGTTCCAGCAACATTTCCATGTTTTCAAGTTCACGATGGGTGTTGTCACGCTCGTTCAGTAACCACTGCGCCCACTCCGTATCAAACCATTTGGGCCCGTCGGCAGCCAATTTATCCAATGCAGCCAATTGCGGACGCACAAAGCGCGTTAACCGTAACAAGCGCCGGTGCAGATTCGTCAGCGCACGCTGACGGTCACTGGTGGTGCCACGCTCATCGTCTTCAAGCCGTTCCATTTCCACTTCAATGTTATCTTGCAGCAACTCAATGTTATTGGTCATTTCATCAACCAGCTGCAAAATAAAGTCAGGTAAAGACTGCGGCCCCTGTTGCGTTTCAAGCAAGCCTTGAATGAGTCGTACCGCAGTAACAGGACGGCGACGGAAGCTATAGAGATTGCCTTTGAAATACAAAATACGCAGACTTATCATGTCTTCCGGCTTATCACCGTCGGCTTTATTCACGCCCCGTAATATCAACAGAAAACCGTCATTGATTCGATCAAACCGCGGCCGCGTGTCCTCTTCCAAAACCGCATCTATAACAGGATCAGGAATACCCGACTGTTCCAGCCACGCAGATAATCCGGCAATATTGCGTTGAAAATGAAACCAACTGTTTTGGCGTGTATGAAACGCATCGTGAATCGGTTCTGCTGGATGACTGCTGAAATCCCAGCTGTCGATCATAAATTCTGGGCGTGCTAACTGCTTGTCCGTCATGCCTAAATTCCTCTTCATTCGAATATAATCAGTCTAGACGTTCACAAGGTGCATTCACAAGTACTATCAATTCGCGTTAAAATATTGACCAACTTCAAAAAATACCAAGGAATATTATGTTGCTTGCCATTGCTGCGATTGTTTTTGGCCTCGCGTTATTAGTCTGGAGCGCAGACCGTTTTGTTGAAGGCGCAGCCGCCACCGCGAATCACTTAGGCATGCCAGCACTGCTTATCGGCATGGTGATTATCGGGTTTGGTACGTCTGCACCTGAAATGGTGGTATCAGCACTCGCTTCTTCGCAAGGTAACCCTGGGCTGGCACTTGGGAACGCTTACGGTTCCAACATCACCAATATAGCCTTAATTCTAGGTATCACTGCAGTGCTTGCCCCTATTTCGGTCGCCAGCCAAGTATTAAAGCGTGAAGCGCCGATGCTTATCGCCATCACATTATTGGCAGCTTGGCCACTGATGGACGGCGTCATTACTGAGCTCGAGGCTTGGGTCTTACTCGCAATATTCGCCAGTTACCTTGGCTGGAGCATTTACCAAGGTATGACCGGCAGCACTGACGTACTCAGTACGGAGTACGATCAAGAGATAAAAGCTTCAGCCATGCCAATCAGGCGCGCAGTCACATGGCTTGTCGTTGGTTTGATCTTACTGATTATAAGTTCACGTATACTTGTTTGGGGCGCGGTCGATATCGCCACTGCGCTTGGTGTAAGTGACTTGATTATTGGTTTAACGGTGGTCGCTGTTGGCACCTCGTTGCCTGAATTGGCATCGGCCATTGCCGCAGTTCGCAAAAATGAACATGATTTGGCGCTGGGTAATGTCATCGGCTCCAACATGTTTAACACCTTGGCTGTGGTGGGTATCGCCGGTGCGATAACACCGATTCCTTTAGAACCCTTGGTGTTGCAACGCGATTGGTTGGTAATGACCGTGCTGACGTTCTTGTTGCTGATTTTTGCCTTTCGCCCAAATAGCCGCCCGAATCGGCTCAACCGTATTCATGGTGGAATATTTATAGCCTGTTACATTGGTTACACGGTGTACTTGCTGCAAACAGGATTTAACGTATGAATTTAATTTCGCAATATACGGCGCAGCGGCTTGGCTTTGCAGGCCTGATCCCGTTTATTGTGCTGACGCTGGTGGCGCTGCTCGACCTTAACAGCGAGCTCGCCATACGTTTATTTATAATTTACAGCGCAATCATTTTTAGCTTCCTTGGCGGTATTCATTGGGGCTTGTGCATGGCCGATGCAGACAACGATCAGCGCCGCGCACTGCAGTGGAGCATGCTGCCCTCAGTGGCAGGCTTTGGCATTTTACTCATTGCTGCCCTGCCATTATGCTGCGACTACACCCTTGCCTTTTTGAGCATTCTGGCGCTACTTCACCTGTTTTGGCTCAACTACGAACGCAGAAAGCTAGCGGCTCACAATTGGTATCTCGAGCTACGTAGCCGCCTCACGTTCACCGTTGTAGCGCTGCACGTCATCCTAATCATCATAAGCATTTAAGTACAAAAACCGTTATTGGTTATTGGTTATTCGTTATTCGTTAAAGCCAAGACCAATAACGAGCAACCAATAACGAATAACCAATAACGAATAACGCTCTTCTCTTTTCGCTATTGCGAATCGTTCTTGTTTGCGTTATCATTAGCTCAGTAACTATACGGAGCTATCTATGTACGTTTGTCTTTGTAAAGGCGTCACGGATAAAACGATTCGCCGCGCCGTCGATGACGGCCTCAGCAGCATGCGCGAGCTACGCCAGCAATATGGTGTGGGTACGCAGTGTGGTTGCTGTACACAATGTGCGAAAAGTGTCGTCAAAGACGCAGTTGCCGAGCGCAATGCCCGACTCAAATCTGAAACTTTATTGCCAATCGAGGTGTGCTACGCTTAAGCTGTTAAAAAAAAAGCAGCAAGGAGTAGTACCCATGAAAGGTGACAGCAAAGTTCTACAAGAGCTCAATCGCATACTTACCCGCAAGCTCACAGCCATTAATCAATATTTCCTACACGCCCGCATGTACAAAAACTGGGGCTTTGGTGAGCTAAATAGCACCATCTATAAAGCCTCAATTTATGAAATGAAACACGCCGATGACATCATTGAGCGCATTTTATTTCTTGGTGGCCTGCCTAACTTGCAAGATCTCGGCAAACTCTACATTGGCGAAGACCCGCACGAAATGCTGCAACTCGATCACAAAGTGCAACTCGATGATGTGGTTGAAATTCGCAAGGCAATCAAAACGTGCGAAAGCGCTCAAGACTATGTCAGCCGTGATGAGTTGACGGAAATTCTCGAACAACAAGAAGAACAACTGGATTGGCTTGAAACCCAACTGGATCTGGTTGAGAAAATTGGCATTGCTAATTACTTGCAAACCAAGTTAGACGCATAAAGGAGCAGCTATGAGTCTTGACCATCAGGCCATTATTGAACAATTAAATCGACTATTGGCGTTCGAACTCACTTCGATTGACCAGTACACAGCGCATTCGCGCGAATACGAAGACATGGGCTTTGATAAACTCTACGAGCGCATTAATCATGAGGTAGATGACGAGCGCGGCCATGCCGACTTGCTCATTCGTCGCATATTATTTTTAGGTGGCCAACCGAATATGAATGGCCGCGAACAACACACCATCGCTCACGATGTGCCAACCATGCTGGCCAATGACTTGCAGCTTGAGTACAACAACGCGAAAACCTTGCGTGAAGTGATTAACTTTTGCGAACAAGCCGGCGACTTTGTTAGCCGCGACATGCTGGTTGGGATTTTAAAAGATACCGAAGAAGATCATGCTTATTGGCTGCGTCAGCAACTTGAGCTCATTGATAAGTTGGGGCTACAACTGTATTTACAGGCACAAGTGAGATAATCACAGATGGACGAATTTTTGGCAGAAGTGCGCCAGCTCTTTAGTTGGCTCAACACTGAGCTGTTTAAAGTGGGCGAAACCGCAATTACGTACGGGTCATTTTTCCGTGTTCTGATTATCCTCATCGTCACGTACATTATCTCGCGGGTGCTGCAAAATGCTTTACGCCGCTTCGCGTCATATCGTAAATCACTGGCTCAATCGTCGGTGTACGCACTCACGCGAATCACCCACTACGTGGTGATGTTAGTCGGTGCATTGATTGCTGTCTCGTCCATCGGTATTGATCTTACCAAGTTTGCCATCTTTGCCAGTGCCTTAGGTATTGGTGTTGGTTTTGGCTTGCAGAATCTCATCAGCAACTTCACCGCGGGCATTATGTTGCTGTTCGAAAAAACCTTAAAAGTGGGTGATTTTGTTGAACTGGAATCCGGTGTTACGGGCGAAGTGCAAGAAATAAATATTCGCAGCACCATTATTACCACCAATGACAACATCGATATCGTGGTACCGAACTCTGAGTTCGTCAATGGTCGCGTCACCAACTGGACCATGCGCGACACTATTCGTCGTTTAAAAGTTGAGTTTGGTGTCGCTTACGGAACCGACAAAGAGTTAGTGCGCAAGGCTGTTTTAGAAGCCGCCTCGCGCGTGCCCCATACGCTCGACGATGGCAGTCACCGCCCACCTCAGGTGTGGCTCACTGAGTTCGGTGACAGTTCCTTAAATTTTGAGTTGGTCGTATGGTTGCAGCCGGAAGCGGTGAACCGCCCCAGCGCGGTTAAAGCAGCATTTATGTGGGAGATTCATACGTCGCTCGAAGAATATGACATTGAAATTCCGTTCCCTCAGCGCGACTTGCACATTCGCTCCTGGGCGGAAGATGCCCGCTTGCAAACGGGCGTTTTGGAAGCCAAGAACAAAAAGCGCAGCACCAAATCAGATAAAAGCAAACGCCCTGAAAACGATGCTGCCGAGGAGCTTTAGTTTAACTTAGGCGTTCGCGAATCTCGTCAATGCAGGTGGGGTCATCAATGGTTGATGGCACCACCACGTCATCACCATCAGCAATTTGCCGTAATACTCTGCGCAAAATTTTACCCGAACGCGTTTTTGGCAAACGTGGCACCACTAAAATTTTCTTCAAACAGGCTACCGCACCAATCGCGTCACGCACCCGTTGCACCAAGCGGTCTGCCAGCTCTGTGTCACTGATCGTTACGCCGTCTTTGGTTATCACCAGGCCAACAGGTACTTGCCCTTTCAGCGCGTCTTGCACACCAATAACAGCGCATTCAGCCACTGCTGCATCTTGTGCCAACACTTCTTCCATTTCGCCCGTTGATAACCGATGCCCCGCTACATTAATGACATCATCCGTACGGCCCATGATAAACACATAACCATCGTCATCTTTATAGCCACCGTCGCCGGTGCTGTAATAGCCCGGAAACTCACTCATATAGCCGCTAATAAAGCGGTCGTCGTCATTCCAGATGGTGGTTAAACAACCCGGCGGTAACGGTAATTTTATTGCCACCGCCCCCTGTTCATTAGGCGCAACTTCCTGCGCTTTATAATCTAAGATACGCACGTCGTACCCCGGTAAAGGCAAGGTTGCAGAGCCCGGCTTTATCGGATGCTCAGCAATACCCACTGGGTTCGCACAAATTGGCCAGCCAGATTCGGTCTGCCACCAGTGGTCATACACGGGTTTACCGGTTATGTCGGTGGTCCAGTCATAGGTTGGCGGGTCTAACCGTTCGCCAGCCATATAAATGCGCTCCAGCGCGCTTAAATCATAGTTTTCAAGCAACTTACCTTCGGGATCTTCTTTTTTAACGGCGCGGAATGCCGTTGGCGCTGAAAACAGCACATTCACCTTATACTCAGCGCACACGCGCCAAAAAGCGCCCGCATCGGGCGTTCGTACGGGCTTGCCTTCATACATAATAGTGGTCGCGCCAGCCAATAACGGCCCATACACAATGTACGAGTGCCCCACTACCCAACCGACGTCAGAGGCGGTAAACATCACTTGCCCCGGCGCGATGGCATAAACCGTCTGCATGGAATAATTCAGTGCCACCGCATAACCACCTGTATCGCGCACCACGCCTTTAGGCTTGCCGGTGGTTCCCGATGTATACAACACATACAAAGGGTCGGTACTGGTCACCACAGTGCACTCTGCCGGGGTTACACCCTTTAAACCTTGCTGCCAGTCAATATCGCCAGTCCGGCTTAAATCGGCTTTACACTGCTCGCGCTGAAATACAATCACATTGGCTGGCTTATGTTTGGCTTCGTCCACCGCTTTATCCACCAACGGTTTGTAGGCAATCACGCGATTCACCTCAACCCCACACGAGGCCGTAACCACCAGTTTAGGTTTGGCATCATCAATGCGTACCGCCAACTCATGCGGTGCAAAACCGCCGAATACCACTGAATGAATCGCGCCTAAACGGGCACAGGCCAGCATCGCTATGGCCGCCTGCGGTATCATGGGCATGTAAATAACAACCCGATCGCCCTTTTTAACATGCAGCTTTTTCAGCAAGCCAGCAAACAAAGCAACTTCATCCCGTAGCTGGCGGTAGGTGTACGTTTGTTTTTGCCCAGTTACCGGGGAATCATAAATCAACGCAAGCTGCTCACCACGGCCATTATCAACGTGATAATCAAGTGCCATAAATGAAATATTTAACTCGCCATCGGCGAACCAGTCCGCCATTCCGCTTGGCTTTAACGTGCAAGCTTTGGTCGGTTCCTTAAACCAATGCAGCTGCCCTGCTCGTTTTAACCAAAATGCTTCAGTGCGTTGTAATGAAGACTCATATTCCCGCGGGTAACTCATGGTAAATTCCTTGTTTACTACTACTTGCTTTAATGTAGCGTGTTACGGGATTTTTCCCATACGACTTAGGTATGAAGGCGAAGGGCGTTGTTCGTTATTCGATCGCTTCGCTTGTCGTTATTCGTTAAACCCCAACAACCAATAACGATTAACGATTAACGATTAACGAATAACGAATAACGAATAACGATGTTGATTTACTCAGGGCTTTTCCCTATCATACCCGCCACTTCAGGAGAGGTGTCCGAGTGGCTGAAGGAGCACGCCTGGAAAGTGTGTATACGGCAACGTATCGAGGGTTCGAATCCCTCTCTCTCCGCCAGATACAAAATAACCGCCCATGTGGCGGTTTTTTTGTGGCTTCAGTTTGGTGCTTCGCGACGGTTCGCCCCTTTAGTGCGGTTATAAACATTGCTCATTGTGGCAGCACTTCATATAGTGGTTTGCACGTACATACTATGGAGTGAACACCATGAATCATCTCGTTACAGGGTCCAAAGCCGCCATCGCAAGCTGTGCGCTCGCGCTTGCCTGCGGTTTTGCATCATTTTCAAGTTCAGCCGCAGACCGGCTAACCGGGCATCATTTTGCAACACGCTCAGAGGCTATGGCACCACACGCGATGGCAGCGACCAGCCAACCCCTGGCAACACAAGTTGCTCTCGACATCATGCAAGCGGGCGGTAATGCCATTGACGCGGCCATTGCAGCCAATGCCTTGTTGGGTTTGGTTGAGCCAACCGGTAACGGTATGGGTGGTGACTTGTTTGCCATTGTTTGGGATGCCGACGGGAAGCGCCTGCATGGTTTGAATGCTTCAGGGCGCTCCCCGCAATCACTGACGCTCGACTATTTTATTGAAAATGGTTACGAGTCAATCCCGCCACGGGGTGTATTGCCACTATCTGTGCCTGGTGCCGTAGACGGCTGGTTTGAGTTGCACGAAAAGTTTGGCAAGCTGCCCATGAGCCAAATACTGGCTCCAGCTATTGAATATGCGGAGCAAGGCTTTCCAGTCACTGAGGTTATTGCTTACTATTTTGAACGTAATGCGCAAGTGTTGAAAGACGAACCGGGCTTTGCGGATGTATTTTTGAAAGATGGCGTGCCGCCGCAAAAGGGTAAAATGTTCAAAAACCCTGACCTTGCCAATACCCTGCGCAAAATTGCTGAAGGCGGTCGTGATGCTTTTTACAAAGGCGAAATTGCTGAAACCATCGGCGAATTCGTGCAAGAGCACGGTGGCTTTCTAAGCTACGACGACTTAGCCAACCACAGCTCAGAGTGGGTTAATCCGGTTTCAACCAACTATCGCGGTTACGATTTGTGGGAATTACCGCCGAACACTCAAGGTATTGCTGCCCAGCAGATTTTGAATATTCTGGAAAACTACGACCTTGCAAGCATGGGCTTCGATAGCCCTGAGTACGTGCACTTATTTGTCGAAGCGAAGAAGTTAGCATTTGAAGACCGCGCCAAATATTACTCCGATCCAGATTTCAATGATGTGCCGGTTGAAGGATTGTTGGATAAAGACTATGCCAAGCAACGCGCCAAACTTATTAATATGGAACGCGCTGGCAAAGCTTACGAGCCGGGTAACCCGCCAACCGAAGGCGATACAATTTACCTGACTACAGCTGATGCCGAAGGCAATATGGTGTCGCTGATTCAAAGCAACTACCGCGGCATGGGCTCAGGCGTAACGCCGACAGGCCTTGGCTTTGTCATTCAAGACCGTGGCGAGCTGTTCTCGTTAGACAAGAGTCACCGAAATGTTTATGAGCCGGGCAAACGTCCGTTTCATACTATTATTCCAGCGTTTGTAACCAAAGACGGTAAACCGTTGATGAGTTATGGCGTTATGGGTGGCGCGACACAGCCACAAATGCATGCGCAAATCCTTATTAACATGATTGATTTTGGTATGAACTTGCAAGAAGCTGGTGATGCACCACGAATCCTGCACACGGGTTCAAGTCAGCCAACCGGCGAAATCATGCGTGACGGTGGCGCCATTAGCCTCGAGAATGGTTTTTCTGACCATACCCGTCGTGAGTTGATTAAAATGGGCCACACGTTACAAGAAGCTGTTGGGCCTTACGGTGGCTACCAAGCCATTTGGCGCAACCACGAAGAAGGCGTATATTACGGTGCATCAGAGAGCCGCAAAGACGGACATGCAGCAGGGTATTAATCGTATAAGGATCTACCACAATGGATTTAGTGCTTACGGCATTGATAGCCAGTACCGTAACCGGTGGACTCACGGCTGTAGGCGCGCTTCCTATTTTAGTCGGTAAAAAGCCTTCAGAACGCTTTAACGACACCTTGTTAGGTTTTGCGGCTGGCGTCATGCTAGCCGCTTCGTTCTTCTCTCTGATCATTCCTTCAATCGATATTTCTACCGAAATATATGGCGCCGGCCCCTTACCTGCAGTCATTGCTGTAGCCGGAATTTTACTCGGCGCCATCGCTATTTTTTCGCTTGATCGGTTGCTGCCTCACCGTCATTTCATCAGCGGCCGCGAGGGCCGAAACAGTGAAAAAATAGCTGGCGTATGGCTGTTTATATTCGCCATCGCCATTCATAATTTTCCCGAAGGGCTAGCGGTTGGCGTCGCTTACGGCAGTGGCCAACAAGAAACAGCTTTCTCATTAGCTTTGGGTATCGGTTTGCAGAACTTACCTGAAGGGCTCGCAGTAGCTGTTGGCTTGGTCGCGGTTGGTTATTCCCGACTGCTCGCCTTTGCCGTGGCCGCATTGACGGGCTTGATTGAGCCCATTGGCGGCCTGTTTGGCGGAGTTTTCGTCAACATTTCGGAATTTCTATTACCTTGGGGACTAGTTTTCGCCGCTGGGGCCATGTTATTTGTTATCAGCCATGAGATTATTCCCGAAACCCACCGCCACGGTCATCATAGTCGTGCCACCGCAGGTTTAATGGTTGGTTTGGTGGTTATGTTATTTCTCGATGTTTGGTTAGGAGCGGTATGAGTCAGGCTAAAGTATTATTCTTAGGTTATGGGGATATCGCGCAGCGTGCCGCGCCACTTATGGTGGCAGCAGGCTGGCATGTGGTTGGCGCATGCCGCAACCCCGATCGCAAGCCCACCATGAGTGGCGTTGAGTTGGTTGCAGCGGACGCCAACAACGAACGTGAACTGAGCGCCTTGTTAGCGCGGGAATTCGACGCCGTGGTCGTTACTCTGACACCCTCCGACTACAGTCGCGAAGGCTATCACCAAGGTTATGTAGTGCCCTGTCGGCACCTGCAACACCTATTGCATCAACTGGCAAATCCGCCACGGGTACTTTATATCTCAAGCACAGGCGTATATGGCCATCGCAACGGCGAATGGGTTGATGAAAACAGCCCAACGAAACCGGACAGTGACAGCGGCGAAATGCTGCTGCAGGCTGAACAAGTGATTCAAGGCAGCCCGGCGGCTGTCAGTATTTTGCGGTGTTCGGGCATCTATGGCCCGGGTCGTGAGCGACTTCAGCAACAATTACGCGAAGGCTCGGCCGTAATTACGCCCGCGTGGACGAATCGCATTCATAGCGACGATGTTGCCGGTTTTATCGCGTTTTTATTGGAAAACCCGGCGCACAATGCGCCGGTTTATCTGGTTACCGATGATGAGCCATTGTTGCAAGCCGATGCCTATCAACGCATGGCCACGCGTCTTGGGGTTTCCATCGATAATTTAAAACGAACGGACCAAGTCGGCCCGCGCGGCAGCAAGCGCTTAAGCAACAAGCTGATGCGCGCAACCGGTTACGTTCTAAAGCACCCAACACTTTAATCGTTAATCGTTAATCGTTATTGGTTAATCGTTGGTGTGAACGAACAACGACAAGCGAAGCGATCGAATAACGAACAACGGGTTTTATTAGCCTTTGAATTGCAGCATTCGGTTCAGGGGCTTTAACGCGCGCTCAGCAAGCGCAGCATCCACATGAACCTCGTGGCCTGCACCACCGCTCTCTAGTGCCTCAGCGATAGCTACAAGACCATTCATTGCCATCCAAGGGCAATGCGCACAACTGCGGCAGGTTGCGCCGTTACCAGCTGTTGGTGCTTCAATGAAGTGCTTATTCGGTGACAATTGCTGCATTTTGTAAAAAATGCCGCGGTCCGTTGCCACAATAAAGGTTTCATTCGGCAATTCTTGGCTGGCTTTAATCAGTTGCGACGTAGACCCCACCGCATCCGCTAATTCAACCACCGCCTGTGGCGACTCAGGGTGCACTAAAATAGCAGCTTCCGGATAAACGCGTTTGAGGTCTTCGAGCGCCTTCATCTTAAATTCATCATGCACAATACAGGCGCCCTGCCACATAATCATGTCGGCACCTGTTTGCTTTTGAATGTAAGCGCCTAAGTGCTTGTCCGGCCCCCACAGAATCTTCTCACCGTTTGCGTCGAGGTGATCAACAACCTCCAACGCAATGCTTGAGGTAACCACCCAATCCGCACGCGCTTTCACAGCTGCCGATGTGTTGGCATACACCACCACAGTGCGATCTGGATGTTCATCACAAAACTTTGAGAATTCTTCAATTGGGCAACCCAAATCAAGTGAGCAGGTTGCCTCTAAGGTTGGCATTAATACGCGCTTATTTGGGGTCAATATTTTGGCAGTTTCGCCCATAAACTTAACGCCGGCAACGATTAATGTTTCGGCTTTATGTTCGGCGCCAAAGCGCGCCATTTCGAGTGAGTCAGCAACACAACCGCCGGTTTCCTCAGCCAACGCCTGAATTTCAGGGTCAGTATAATAGTGAGCAACCAACACCGCATTTTTTTCCTGCAATAATTGCTTAATGCGGGCAATGTATTCTGCCTTTTGCGCGTCGGTTAAAACTTTTGGTTTTGGCGGGAACGGATAGTCCAAACTATCAATCACCCGTGCTTGAATTTCTGCCGTAATGCTCATGGTACCACTTCAGTGCATAGGAAAAGTTGCGGTAGTATAAATCAAAATCTTGCAGGGGGAAAATAGTGGTGGGTTGTGCAGGATTCGAACCTGCGACCAATTGATTAAAAGTCAACTGCTCTACCAACTGAGCTAACAACCCACGTTATAATTTTGAAGAAGGTGAGAGTGATTGGTGGGTTGTGCAGGATTCGAACCTGCGACCAATTGATTAAAAGTCAACTGCTCTACCAACTGAGCTAACAACCCATCACTATCTTGCTGCGCACTTATCAGTGGCAACGGCGGCATAGTTTACTTAAAAAGCCGCTCGTTGCAACTGTAAATTGAAGGAATCGGGTGCGTTTGCTCAATTTGCGAACGTTTAGCCGATTTTTCTACAGGATATTTACAAATTCGATAACCGTTTGCGAGCCAAACCGGCTTCAGTCGAATCCGCATACTCGGTGATGACCTGATTGTATAACTCACGCGCTTGTTCAGTTTGATTCTGCTGCTGAGCAATAATGCCAAGCTTCAGAATACAATCACCACGCTTGTTGCTATCAGGAAAATCGGTAACGACGGTCGAGAAGTGAACCTTCGCTTGGTCATACTTGCTTTCAGCAAATAGCAATTGCCCTAACCAATAATGCGCATTTGGCACATAGGTTGAGTCTGGATAATTTTTGATAAATGACTCAAAGGCAGGCACAGCGGCATCATAGCGCTTGTCGCGCAGAACCAACTGAATCGCTTGCTCGTAGGCGTCATTTTCAGAAACATCGGATGAATAAGTGCTGGTCGCCGAAACTGGCGTCGGGTCAACCGTTGGCGACTGCGACTGCGATTGTGGCTGCGCAGCTAAGCGGCGGTCAATTTCTTGGTAGATTTCGCGCTGACGCTGAAGAATTTGCTCGATTTGATACGCGTGCTCTTCGGTTTTACCACGAAGATCAGCAACCTCATCTTGCATTTGCGACATTTGATCAAGAAGCGCCATCTGTGCCGAATTACGGGCATCCATGACACGTTCAAGTTGATTTAAACGTTCTTCGAGAGAACCACTGCCTAACTTAGAAACCGGTGCCTGCGCATGCAGGACACCGGGAATCAGAAAGGCCAATACTAAGATTACTTTTTGCATTGGCTCAACCAGTTACTTAGTAAACGAGAACACCGCGGCGGTTTTTCGCGTAGGCGTCGTTGTTTGAAGCGTTAATTAACGGCTTTTCTTCACCGTAAGAAACGGTTGTAACCTGGCTTGAACTTACGCCCAAGTTTTGCAAGTACTGAGCAACAGCTTTCGCACGACGCTCACCCAATGCAATGTTGTATTCCGGCGTGCCACGCTCGTCACAGTGACCTTCAACAGTCACAGTTACATTTGGGTTTTCAACTAAGAAATCCGCGTGTGCAGCAAGTACTTGTGCGTACTCAGAAGAGATACGTGAATCGTCAAATGCAAAGAAAACCATGTTTTCTTGACGTAATTCAGCAACTTTCTCAGCACGAATTTCTTCAGGAGTTTTCTGACGCTCTACTGCGCCAACATCAACACCTGATTGGTCTTGCTGTTGTTCCTGTTGTTGATTTGTTTGCTGATCAACAGCTTCTTCAGCACCTTGGTTAGAGCTACATGCTGCTAAAGTCAGCATAGGTACTGCAATGAACAGACTTTTTAAGGCTTTATTTGCGTTCATATCCGCGTTCCTTTCTTTCATGTAAGTGATTAAACTTTCAATGTTAAACACATTTTCTAACGTAAAAATGGTGACCACGACGGTGATTTAACTTCACCTTCGCGCGCCGGTAGACGCGCTTTAAACCGTCCATCTACCGAAACCAGCGCTAACACCTGCTGGTTATTATGGGTGGTGCTATAAATCACCATACTGCCATTAGGAGCCAGACTTGGCGACTCATCCAAAGCGGTTTGCGTTAAAACTTGCATAGTACCGTTTGGATAATCTTGGCGCGCAATGTGATAGTTTCCCTGTGTACGGTTTACCATAATCACTTGCTTACCATCTGGCGAATACGTTCCCCCCAAGTTCTGCTCACCTTCAAAGGTTAATCGGCGAACTTGGCCTGCACTTAAATTTACGCTATAAAGTTGCGGTCTTCCACCCCTTTCTGACGTAAAAATCAGCGAGTTACTATCTGGCGACCAACTTGGTTCCGTATCAATAGCGTGATGATTGGTAATACGACGTAGCCGCTTACTTGCCAAATCCATCACATACAGCTCAGGGTTGCCATCTTTCGAAAGAACCATTGCCAGGCTTTTACCATCAGGCGAAAACACTGGACTGCTGTTGATACCAGGGAAGTTCGTCATTCGTTCTCTACTACGAGTATAGATGTCTTGAATGAAAATCTCTGGTTTTTTATTCTCAAAACTGACATAAGCCAACTTATTACCGTCGGGCGACCATGACGGCGACATCAGCGGTTCTGGGCTACGTAACAGTACACGTTCATTGTAGCCATCATAATCCGCAACAACCAATTCATACGGCTTATCTAAGTTATGATTAACAGTAACATACGCTATACGTGTCATAAACGCACCGCGTTGTCCGGTTAAGGTTTCGTAAAAAATATCTGAAATACGGTGCGAATATTGGCGGAACTGATCACCTGAGATCACGCTAGAACGCGCGTCCAGAATATGATCTTCAGACGTCACTAACTGGCCGTTACGCAGCACCTGCGTGCCACTGGTAATTTGCCCGCGCAAGATATCAACAATTTCAAAAGAAACCGTATACCGGTCCATTGAGTGCGGTTCGATGGTTCCCACCAAAACGGCTTCAACGCCTAAACTTGCCCATTCAGTATAATCAATTTCCGCTGAGCTAGTCGGTTGCTGCGGCATCGCTGTAATTGGAATAGGATTAAATTTCCCGCTGCGCATCAAATCGGCAGCCACCACCTCAGTTAATCCGTCAGGTTTTGGGCCCGTGCCTTTCCATTGGAATGGCACCACAGCAATCGGCCGCGCGGAATCAACTCCGCCGGTGATAACAATCTCGAGCGACGCTCGCGCTTGCTGGCTCGCAATAAGCATGCCCGCAGCGGCTACAACACAAATTAGCAGTTTTTTCATCATAAGCTTCTTTATTTATTCCGCTTTAAAAGGAAAAGTAATGTCTTTCATTTGTTCATAAACATCGGGGTCTTTCGACATAGGTAACGTACCTACTTTTAGAATCGCACGGCGTGCAGACTCACAAACCGCGCGGTCCCCCTCGCCTTCGCTAACGGAAGTCACAAAACCACTCCGTGCCAAGGTGATGTTTAATCGGCATTCTTTACCACGCATCGAATCATCAACAATCCAGTTGCGTGTCACAGTATTTCGAATCAGCGCTGAATAGCGATCAACTTCGCTCTGAACTTGTTGCCGGCGCGCCGACGCACGTGCTTGTGCTTCGCGTTCCAGTTCTTCTTGCAACTGGCGTTCGCGCTCAGCACGCTCGCGCGCTTCCTGCTCACGTTTTTTCCGCTCAGCTTCCGCCTTACGCGCCTCTTCTTCTTTACGCTTGCGTTCTGCTTCGGCTTTAGCCGCCGCTTCTTCTTCGCGCTTGCGGCGTTCCGCTGCTGCAGCTGCGGCCTGTTCGGCTTCTTCGCGTTGCTTCTGGGCCGCCGCTTTCTCTTGTTCTAACTTGCGCCGTTCAGCTTCTTGTTGTTGCTGTAACTCGCGTAAACGTTGCTGTTCAGCTTCACGTGCTTTACGCGCTTCAACTGCGCGTCGTTCCAATTCTTCCTGGCGGCGTTTTTCGGCCAAATCTTGCTGCCGTTCACGCTCGCGAATTTCATTAACCCGCTGCTCAACAGCAGATTGATCAACCGTAACAGCTTGCACAATTTCCCGGTTATCCGGTTGCGGCTCATCAGGTGTCGCTAATTCAACCTGAAGCGGCGTTTTATCAAATGGCATTTGAAAATGCATGCCAAAAATCATTAACCCAACAATGGCAACATGCACCAACACAGAAAGTGCCAGCGGAACTGTCCACTCACTTGGCCACGACCAACCTTTCTTTGCCACTACTGCTCACCTGCCGAATTATCCGTCATCAAACCAACTTGAGGTACACCCGCACGTTGCAACAATACCATCAATTGAACCACTTGGTTGTATTGTACCGCACCGTCCCCCTTCACCACCACCGGTCGTTCAGGGCTAACTTGCAACTCAGCTTGCACCGCCACAGCCAAATCAACCACGTCAATCGCTTCATTCGGGTCATTGGCGGTACTTAAAAAATAATTTCCGTCTTTATCAACGGAAACCACAATCGGTGGCTTACTTTCAGGGTCAAGCGGCTCTGCTGAGGCCTTCGGTAAATCAACCTTTACCCCTTGCGTAATCAGCGGTGCGGTAACCATGAAAATGATTAGCAGCACCAGCATAACGTCTATGTAAGGTACCACATTAATCTCGGACACCTGTTTACGGCGTCTGCGCGTCACCGTCATCATGCCGGCTTGCTCGCTTTAACTTGTGAACCTTGGCGCTGCAAAATAGCCATTAGCTCATCCATAAAGTTCACGTATTGGTTATCAACTTTTTCTACCCGATAGGTAAAGCGGTTGTATGCAATAACTGCTGGAATCGCTGCAAATAGGCCCATTGCCGTTGCGATCAACGCCTCCGCAATACCTGGCGCCACCATGGCTAAGGTTGCCTGTTGCACAGCACCCAAACCAATAAATGCGTTCATGATGCCCCACACCGTACCGAACAAACCCACATAAGGGCTTATCGAGCCGATAGTGGCCAAAAATGACAAATTACTTTCTAAGCGGTCCAGTTCGCGGGAATGCACCACCCGCATCGCACGGTACGACGCGTCCAACACTTGCTGTTGCTCCAGCCCTTGGTTGTTACGCAACCGCGCAAACTCTTTAAAGCCCGCATGAAACAACTTTTCCATGCCTGACGCATTCTGCGCACGGGCTGAAACCTCTTGAAATAAGCGCGCCAGATCAACACCAGACCAAAACCTATCTTCAAATTGCAAAGCACTTTGTGACGCAGTTTTTAATACTTTTGCGCGTTGAAAAATCATCATCCAACCCACCACTGAAAAGCCCAGCAGTAACAACATCACTAGCTGTACAACAATGCTAGCTTCTAAAATAAGCGCGGTTATCGATAATTCAGTTTGCACGTTTCAACACCTCAAAAATTTCCATTGGCATAGGCACTGCTCTTACAGACTCACCCGATTGCCCTAAATTCACACAGGCTGCTTTAATCTGCGCCTCACAAAAAATTCTTCCATCGCTATGCAGTACCTGCTGCGAAAACACTACCGAAGCCTTACCGAGGCGTTCGACCACAACAGTCACCTTCAGTTCATCATTAAACCGAGCCGGCGCAATCAAATCCATTTGCACCTGACGCACAACAAAACCAATACGGTGTTCAAGCCAAGTATTTTGTTCAATCCCTAGAGAGCGTAGCCATTCTGTGCGTGCTCGCTCAAGGAATTTGAGATAGTTGGCATAATAAACGATACCGCCAGCATCTGTGTCTTCGTAATAAACCCGTATCGGCCATTCAAATGTTAACTTGTTCAATTTTACACCAGATATTTTTTCATCTTAACGATCTGACCAATTTTTACAAAACCCTTAATATTCGGGCTTTAACTTGGTCAGACCAATTTTCGCAAGAACAGTTTTTAACCAGCTCACACATCAACTCATTAGTAAAAGTAATGTGAAATACAATTTTTCTCGTTTGAAAGCTGGTCTGTCCTCCGTATAATGCGCTGCATATACCAGATACGAAGAGACCGGTTGTCACTTCTTCCTGTTATTGTTCCCTGGATTTAACTTCCTTGTTGTTCTGTATTTTGCCCGCTCCCTGAGCGGGCTTTTTTTTGTTCTAAATTCAAAGGCGATATTAGTTATTAGTTATTAGTTATTCGTGAGTTTCGCTGTTTCGCTTTTTCGAATAACCAATAACCAATAACCAATAACCAATAACGCTTTTAATCTTTCCCCAAACCGAAGTGCGCATATGCATGCGGCGTTGCAATTCGACCGCGCGGCGTGCGCTGCAAGAAGCCTTGCTGAATCAAATACGGCTCCAATACATCTTCAATGGTATCTTTTTCTTCACCGATAGCGGCTGCCAGATTATCTAAACCAACTGGCCCGCCCATAAACTTCTCGATAATCGCTAACAGCAGCTTACGATCCATGTAATCAAAGCCCGCTTCGTCAACATCCACCATAAGCAATGCAGCAGACGCCGTAACTTCATCGATGTGGCCATTGTTTTTTACTTCGGCGAAATCGCGTACACGGCGTAATAGGCGGTTCGCAATACGCGGTGTACCACGCGAACGTCGCGCTATTTCCAAAGCACCTGCAGGTTCCAGGTTTAAATTTAAATACTTGGCCGAACGGCGAATAATCGTTGTCAGTTCTTCAACGTTGTAGAACTCAAGGCGCTGCACAATGCCGAAGCGGTCTCGCAGCGGTGAAGTTAAAGCCCCTGCGCGAGTCGTTGCGCCAATAAGAGTAAACGGCGGCAATTCCAGTTTAATCGAACGCGCCGCGGGGCCTTCACCAATCATGATATCTAGCTGATAATCTTCCATCGCTGGATAAAGAATTTCTTCAACCACCGGACTTAACCGATGAATTTCATCAATGAACAACACATCATGTTCTTCAAGGTTGGTTAACAATGCCGCAAGATCACCCGCCTTTTCCAGCACGGGGCCCGAAGTTTGCCGGATATTTACGTTCAACTCATTCGCCACAATGTTTGCTAACGTGGTTTTACCTAACCCCGGCGGGCCAAAAATCAATAAATGATCAAGTGCTTCTTCGCGCTGCCTGGCCGCTTGAATAAAGATTTCCATCTGTTCAACCACATGCTTCTGGCCGGTATAATCGGCAAGATGCTTCGGCCGAATCGCGCGATCGATAACTTCATCATCGACGGTGGCCTGCGGTTGGTTAATGCGGTCTGGTTCAATCATTTTGACACCTTTAAAAGCGTTATCCGTTATTCGTCAGTCGTTGTTCGAATAACCAATAACGAATATCCAATAACGACTTTCATCTTTATCACATGTTCTTCAAGGCGAAGCGAATAAGCACTTCGCTGGCAGCATCTGGCTCTGCCTTGGCTGCTGCAGCCACTGCCTTGTCTGCCTGCGCTGGCTTATAGCCAAGGGCTAACAACGCACTCAACGCATCCTCACGCGGCGAGCCCGCACTGACGGTTGGATTCATATCGCCAAAGTCGACCGGCGCGGCATCGGTGGCTGGTGTAACCGTACCCCAATTTTTTAACCGATCACGCATTTCAACCACCAAGCGTTCGGCTGTTTTTCGGCCTACCCCTGGCAATTTAACTAAACTTGTCACGTCATCGTGGGTAACCGCATGCACAAACTGATGCGCGGTCATGCCGGACATAATCGTCAGCGCGAGTTTCGGCCCAACACCTTGCGCCTTAATCAATTGGCGAAATAAGGTGCGCTCCGCAAACGTATTAAATCCATACAACAATTGCGCATCTTCGCGCACCACAAAATGGGTAATTACTTTCACCTGTTCGCCAATATTAGGCAGCTCATACAGGCACGTCATCGGCATCTGTACTTCGTAGCCGACACCTTGCACATCGATTAAAATTTCCGGTGGTTGTTTGGCAATCAAAGTGCCCGTCAATAGTCCGATCACGCACGTCCCCTTGATGTTGTTTTTCTGGCAATAAGCTGGGTTCGCGTATGTGCATGGCACAAAGCCACCGCCAACGCGTCCGCAGCATCTGCCTGCGGCTTATGCTGCAACTTCAACATAGCCATAACCATGTGTTGCACTTGCGTTTTATCGGCAGCACCCGTGCCCACCACAGCTTGTTTGACCAAGCGCGCAGCATACTCAGCAACCGGTAAGCCTGCGCTTGCTGCAGCGACAATCGCAGCACCACGTGCCTGCCCCAACTTTAACGCTGAGTCAGGGTTGCGGGCCATAAATACCTGTTCTATCGCAAATTCGTTCGGCTGGAATTGCGCGATAAGCTCTGCAATACCATCATGGATGACCTTGAGCTTATCGGCAAGTGTTGGTTCAGCTTCGCCTTTTAGGCTACGCATCACATTGATGCAACCGCTGCCCAAATACGTGATTTGATTGCCAGATTGGCGAATCACACCATAGCCGGTTAGGCGTGAACCTGGGTCAATTCCCAGTATGATGGTCATGATTCGCTCCTGGCTGAATAAATTATTAGTCGTTGTCCTTAACCGTAACAGCAACATTAAGTTCTGCCAATGCTTCAGGGTTAGCCACCCCAGGCGCATCTGTCATCACACACGCCGCAGTCGTAGTTTTCGGGAACGCAATCACTTCACGAATCGAGCTAGCGCCGACCATCAACATGACTAAACGGTCTAAACCGAAAGCGAGCCCGGCATGCGGCGGCGTACCGTACTTTAATGCCTCAAGCAAAAAGCCGAATTTTTCTTGCGCCTCGTCTTTGCCAATACCCAATATCTCAAACGCAGCTTGCTGCATCTCGTTATTGTGAATACGCACCGAACCACCACCCACTTCAACACCGTTTAATACCATGTCATAGGCATTTGAAAGCGCTTCTTCCGGGTTCGCTTTAAGCTGTTCAGGCGTAACACCAACTGGTGCTGTAAATGGATGGTGTATGGCATGCAAGCGGCCTTCATGCTCTTCAAACATTGGGAAATCAACCACCCACAATGGGCGCCATTCATCACTGACCAAGTCAAAGTCTTGACCCACTTTCAAACGCAGTGCGCCCATCGCTTCGGCAACCGTTGTTGCTTTATCAGCACCAAAGAAAATAATATCGCCGTTGGCTGCTTGCGTGCGTTCTAAAATAGCACTCAACGCGTCGTCAGGAATAAATTTCAGTACCGGTGACTGAATGCCGTCGCGACCCGCAGCAACGTCGTTAACCTTCATCCACGCCAAACCCTTGGCGCCATAAATACCAACAAAGTTCGTGTATTCATCAATGGTTTTACGCGAAATAGCCTCTGCTTTGCCCGGCACTTTCAAGGCCGCGACGCGCCCTTTCGGATCATTTGCAGGCCCAGCGAAAACCTTAAACTCAACGTCTTTTAATAAGTCAGCAACATCAACCAATTCCAGCGGGTTCCGCAAATCCGGCTTGTCACTGCCGAAACGACGCATCGCTTCGTGCCAAGTCATGCGCGGAAAGTCGCCTAAATCAACGTCTAGCATCGCAGCAAACAACTCACGAACCATTTGCTCCGTTACAGCCATCACCTGATCAGAACTCATGAACGAGGTTTCAATATCAATCTGGGTAAATTCGGGCTGGCGGTCTGCCCGCAAATCCTCATCGCGGAAACATTTAACAATTTGATAGTAACGGTCAAAGCCCGACATCATCAGCAACTGCTTAAACAACTGCGGCGATTGCGGCAACGCAAAGAATTTGCCTTTATGCGTCCGGCTTGGCACCAAATAATCACGGGCGCCTTCCGGCGTTGCGCGCGTTAGCATTGGCGTTTCAATATCCAAAAAGCCGCTGTCATCAAGGAAGCGACGCACCGCACTGGTTACTTTCGCGCGAAACTGAATATTGTGATTCATATTCGGACGGCGTAAGTCCAAATAACGGAAACGTAACCGCTGCTCTTCACTCACGTGTTGATTGAAATCAATCGGCAACGGCTCTGAACGACTAATAATCTCTAATTCGGTCGCCATCAATTCCACCGCACCCGTCGCCATGCTCTTATTCACCTGGCTTTCAGGACGAGCCCGCACAGTACCGGTTAATCGAATGCAGAATTCTTGACGCAACTTGTTTGCTGTTTCAAATAACGCCTGCTGATCCGGGTCAAACACCACCTGCACCAAACCGGTGCGGTCGCGCATATCGATAAAAATCAAACCGCCCAAATCACGGCGTTTATTCACCCAACCACAAAGAGTTACTGACTGGTCTACAAGGCTACTATCAAGCTGTCCACAATAATGGCTACGCATGGGATTGTCCCTAACACAAATTAAGAAATTACAAAGCAGCACATTATAACGGACTGGCGCTGATTGTCAGTAGTTGAAGCCGGAATGAAGCGCATCAATGAGAAAAAATTTAGTTTAAGCTCACCTTAGGCTAAAATGTCCCACCTGACCGTCAGCCAAAGATTAAACCTGTCTATGATAAAAAAAGATTCAATCTTCGCCGAGCCACTGCCACAAGTTAGCGACTTTGTTTTTGATCAAACCGTCGTGGAAGTATTCCCCGACATGATCAATCGCTCAGTACCTGGCTATCAAAGCATTCTGCAAGGCATCGGTCAGCTAACCAAACGCTTCGCCCAACCCGACTCGAATTTATACGACCTCGGGTGCTCGCTGGGTGCCGCCACCTTGGCGATGCGCCAAAACAGCCAACATTTAAGCGGCGTTACCGTCATTGGCATTGATAATTCGGCCGCCATGGTTGAACGCTGCAAGCTTCACTTGCAAGGTTACCGCAGCGACGTACCCGTAACTATCCGCTGCGAAGACATTCAGCAGTCAGACATCCGCGATGCGTCGGTAGTCACAATGAACTTTACTCTGCAGTTTGTGCCGCCGGAGCAACGCTACGACCTGTTGAAAAAAATCTATGACGGCTTAAAACCCGGTGGCGTGCTGCTATTAAGCGAAAAATTTCGTAGCAGCGATTCCCAAATGAATGACTTGCTCGTAGATATTCATCATGAATTCAAACGCGCCAAC
The DNA here is from genome assembly GCF_048267825.1 of Pseudidiomarina sp. Taxonomy (NCBI): domain Bacteria; kingdom Pseudomonadati; phylum Pseudomonadota; class Gammaproteobacteria; order Alteromonadales; family Idiomarinaceae; genus Pseudidiomarina; species Pseudidiomarina sp. The sequence continues at coordinate 32,605 of NZ_JBLWWR010000011.1, read as the reverse complement.
GGCTACAGCGAACTAGAAATTGCACAAAAACGAGCAGCCATCGAGAATGTGATGCGCGTCGATACGCTCGAGCAACACCATGAACGCCTGCGCGACATTGGCTTTCAACACACCCAAGTGTGGTTCCAGTGCTACAATTTCGCCGCCATGCTCGCGGTCAAGTAACTGGCCGTCAAAATAACCGGAGAAACCATGAACCTTTTTGCCAAAGACCTTATTGCTGTCGCAGATTCACCGCTGCAACACTGGCTAACGACGTTACCGGCGCAACTCGAAACTTGGCAAAAAGAACAGCAGCACGGTGAGTTGCCCAAGTGGCTGCGTTGTGTCGCGCAATTGCCTGAGCTCGCTCCGCAGCATGTCAGCCTAGCCGACACCGTGACCGTTACCAGCGACGATATCTCAGAGGGCCAACAAAACCGCATACGCGGGCTTATGATGCAGCTCACTCCCTGGCGCAAAGGCCCATTTAACGTGCACGGCGTACACATTGATACAGAGTGGCGCTCAGATTTTAAATGGCAACGCGTCGCACCACACTTAAGTAACAACGGCGACCTAAGCGGACGCCAAGTGCTAGATATCGGCTGCGGCAGTGGCTACCACCTGTGGCGCATGCTTGAGAGCGGCGCGGAACAGGTTTGGGGCGTTGATCCCGGCCAGCTGTTTATGGCTCAGTTTATGGCCATACGCCACTTTATGCCGCAAGAGCTCGCAGAGCGCGCGCATTGGTTTCCGCTAGGCGTCGAAGACTTACCCGAGCTGCGCGCTTTTGACACGGTGTTTAGTATGGGCGTGCTGTACCACCGTCGCTCCCCCATTGATTTTCTCACGCAGTTGCGCGCTCAATTGAAGCCCGGCGGCGAGCTTGTCTTAGAAACTCTGGTGGTAGAAGGCGACGAACATACCGTGTTAGTGCCCGGCGAAACCTACGCCAAAATGCGCAACGTATGGTTTATTCCAAGCACTGCTGCGTTACTGCATTGGATGGAGCGCTGTGGCTTTAAAAATGCCCGTGTGGTGGACGAGTCCGTCACCTCACTTGAAGAACAACGCGCCACCGAGTGGATGCAAGGCCAGTCATTAGCAGACTTTTTAGATCCGAACGATGCCACACGCACGATTGAGGGCTTCCCAGCCCCCCGCCGCGCAGTGATTATAGCGAATCGTTAATCGTTATTGGTTAACAGCCATGCCTTAAAGTCGTCAGCAATGGCCGGGTGGCGCATTGCATGCTCGACAAAAGCTTGTGCGTAGCCAAGCTTGTTACCACAGTCGTGACTGCGACCTTTCATGTAATACGCATTAACCGGTTGCTGCTCGAGCAGCATAGCCATGGCATCGGTTAATTGAATTTCATTGCCGGCACCAACGGGTGTACGCTCTAACAAAGCCCACAGGGCAGCAGGAAACACGTAGCGGCCAACCACAGCTAAATCCGATGGTGCTTCGTCTACGGGCGGTTTTTCAACCAAACGTTTTATCGGTGCTTGCGCACCTGGCTGCAACGCCACGCCATTGATATCAGCGATACCGTACTGATTCGTCAACGCATGCGGCACTTGCTCAACCATGACTTGGGCTGCGCCCGAGGCATTGAAATTTGCCACCATTTCAGCCAGGTTATCGCGGGCTAAGTCGCAGCTTGCTGCATCCACGAGTACATCAGGTAACACCACAGCGAACGGCTGGTCGTCAATCAATGGCCGCGCGCAAAGCACCGCATGGCCCAGGCCTTTGGCTTCGTCTTGGCGCACTGCCATAATGGTGACGTTAGGCGGGCAAATTGCCCGCACCTCGGTCAAAAGTTGCTCTTTCGCGCGCTTCTCCAGCATGTCTTCCAACTCATAATTCGAGTCGAAATGGTTTTCAATGGCCGCTTTGCTCGAGTGCGTCACCAAAATAATATCGGTGAGCCCCGCCGCGGCGCATTCTTCAACAATGTACTGAATTAACGGCCGGTCAACCAACGGCAGCATTTCTTTTGGAATTGCTTTGGTTGCTGGCAGCATCCGAGTCCCTAGACCTGCCACCGGAATTACAACTTTCTTTACCATGCTTTACAGTCCTATTGTTTTTTTGCTTTGTCGCCTAAGCCTTCATGCTCGGCAACTGCTTCAAGTTCTTGCTCAACACCTTCAACTGCGGTGGTTGGTGCAGCGCGTTCAGCACCGTGCATCCAGTTCACCAGCATGCCAGAAATCAACCACAGCACCACGGCAAAGAACAACAGCCCTACCGCGACACCGCCAAACACAACAAGTAGTCCTGAGTATTGTGCTTCAAGGCCTATCGATTGAGCGAGATTAATCGAGAACGAATACTTGTCTGCTTCTTCGCTAAATGCACCAACCATACCGGCTAAATAGCTGGCGATAGCAGGCATTAAGAACCAGATACCCATAACCAGTGATGCGAGGCGTAACGGTGCCAATTTGGTCATCAATGACAAGCCAACTGGTGAGATACAGAGTTCACCTAAGGTATGGAACATGTACGCAAGTACCAGCCACATCATGTTGGCTTTACCGGTTACCTGAATTTCGAACAAGCCGAGAATCAAGAACACGAAACCAATTGAGGTAAGAATTAGGCCAGTAAATACTTTAATCGGCGCGTCAGGGCTCTTATCTTTTTTGTGTAACCACATCCACAAAAACGAGAATACTGGCGCAAACAACAAAATAAATAATGGGTTTAACGACTGGAAGTAACCTGCTGGCACTTCGGTGGTACCTATCATCCGATCCGTGAAACGGTCAGCATAGATATTCATTAAGCCGCCCGCTTGCTCAAAGGCTAGCCAGAATACGGTAACAAATACGAACAAGAACAAGATAACGCGTAAACGGTCGTGTTCAATTTTGGTCAGTGGCTTTTTCACACCACCAGCGGCGTCACGATCTCGTTTAGCACCGGGTACTTTACCGATATCGCCAAGGTATTTTTGGAAAAACAGGCCTTGTGTGATTACTGCAAGTGTCATACCCACACCGGCGGCGAAGTAACCCCAGCGCCAACCGTAATCTGCACTTTCGCCCAGCGTTGAGGTAATCAAAGGCGCAATAAATGCACCGAGGTTAATCCCCATATAGAAAATTGAAAACGCACTATCACGACGGGCGTCGCCTTGCGTATACAGGTCACCCACAATGGTGGAGATATTCGGCTTAAATAGACCGTTACCGGCAATCAAAATACCTAAACCAACGTAAAACAACTCAATGCTATGTGGTGTTGCAGCGAATAAGGTAAATTGCGCTGTCGCCATTAACAGGCCACCAAGCAGAATTGACTTTCGTTGGCCTAAGAAATTATCTGCCAACCAGCCACCAATAAGCGGCGTAAAATAAACCAAGCCGGTATACATACCGTACAGCGACAACGCTTCTGCGTCGGTCATACCAAAACCAGGGTTTGCGGCTTCAGTTGCTGCAACTAGGGTTAAAACTAATAGTGCACGCATACCGTAGTAAGAAAAGCGTTCCCACATTTCGGCGGTAAAAAGCACATACAGGCCCTTTGGGTGACCCCAAAGTTCTGACTTAGAAGGCGCCTGGCTCATAAATATTCCTCAAGTAATTTAGTTATAGTTATTAAAGTTATAAAAGTGACTGGCTTTTATAACGCAGAAGCCTTGCGCGGCGCAAGGCTTCAGGGGTTAAAACTGGTCGTAAAAATCTTCGTCCAGCTCTTCCTCTTCAGGGGGAGCTGGTGGATTACCGTCGTAAACTTTGTCTTGCCAGCGCTGGAAATACGACTCTTTTACGAACGAATACGGATCCAATGAATCTTCCAGCATCGGTTCAAGTTCCATCACTTGAATGCGCGCTTCCAAGCCTTTAATCACCCAGCGCGCCACGCTTGTCGGCCCATTGAGGTTATCAAGCGGAAAGTACATGCCATCAACCACGTCGCCGCCACGATCGACCGGTACGGTAGGCCCCATAGCTGGCAACATCAAATACGGGCCATCACCAACGCCATAGAACGCCAGCACCTCGCCAAACCCCTCTTGTCGACGGTTGATTCCCATTTCTGTTGCGACATCAAATACGCCCAAAACGCCGACGCTGCTGTTAATAGCAAAACGCCAAAAGCTTACACCTGCATCAACGGCTTTTCCCTGCAGGGCGTTATTAACAATCGATGACACTTCATCGAGGTTTTCAACGGCGTTAAGCAAACCGGTGCGAATTGGTTGCGGCACCTTGCTGTAGGCTTTCGCAGTAGGGCGGAGTACAGCATCGTCCAGTTCTTCGTTAAAGTCCCATACCTCGCGGTTGACTTGTTCGAACGGATCGCGCTCATCGGCCCAAGTATCTTCTTCGGGTGTGGTGGCGCAACCGCTTACCAGCAAGGCAACTGCAGCGATGGCTAACATTCGTTTCATGACTACTCCGATGTCCGTTATTCGTTAATCGTTAATCGTTGATCGTTATTCGTTAATGGTTATTGAATTTTCAGCTCTACCTGTGTGGTAGACGGTTCAATAATCACGGGTTCGGCATCAAAGTCGCCGGGTGCCGCATCAATTTGTTCATCAGCAGATATACGCGCCATCACCTGCCATTGGTTCAACTGACTCATGCGATAGTCAGGCAACATGGCATTGGCATCCGATAAGGTCACGGTTACCGGAAATTCCCCTACAGGTTGACGAATCACCGCTGCTGGCATGCCAGGCCCTTCGGGTGCGCGCACATATACAAACAATGTCGCGCCTGCGGGAATTTGCTCGCGTATCGCAGTTGAAACGGTTACCGTCACCGTGAGTTGCTGCTCAGTTGCTGATAAACGTTGCTTGGCATCAGCAACCGCCGTTGCAACTGGCTGGTAACGTTCATCGGCTTCTGGAATTTGTTGCAACAGCAATTCCCACGCAGTAATTGCTTGTTCCCAATCGCCGCGCTGAAACGCCACAAAACCAAGCAGTGAGAGTGCCTCTTCGTTTGCGGGCTCTTGTTCTAACACACGTTGCAGCTTACGCGCTGCTTCTGGCATGAAACTTTCATCGCCAGTTTGCAGTAACAATTGCGCGTAACTCAGTAAGGTACCAACGCGATTCGGTTCAATGCTTAATGATTTCTTATATGCATCAATCGATTGCTCCAGTTGCCCTAAGGCGCTCATGGAGCGCGCATAAACCAACCATGCCACTGCATCATCAGGCTCTTTCGCTAAACGCTGACGCAGGCCCAAAGCGAAAACCTCCAGTTCTTCGCGCGTGGTTTGCGCGTCACTGTTGGTTAAAACCTTTTTGCCCAGCTCGGGCAACCGCTCTAAGGCATTATCTGCCTCACGTTGCAGGCTCCAACTGCCAAACAAACTATAAAGCGTTACCGTAAGTACCACGATAACTATCGCTGGCACCCATATATGGCGCCCTACTTGCTGATCGTGCACCTGCTCTAATTCCGAGTTTTCGGTAACAAAACGCTTATCCAGTTCAGAATTAGCACGGTTAAATGCATTTTCGTTCAGCAGGCCATCTTCACGTTCTTGCACCAGTTCAAGCTTACGCTGTTCGTACAATTCACGGTTTACGTCAAGTCGCGTGCGCTGTTGATCACGCTGCCGCCGACCGATGAGCAAGAAAAATAGCCCACCTGCCAATGCCACAGCGATAATTAAAGCGATATGTACAATCATGACGACTTATCCTGTTGTTTACCGGCGCGTAACGCATCAAGCTGTTGTTGCTCCTGCGCACTCATTTCCACTTCAGCATTATTGCGCGCACGAACGCGCACAAAAATAACGCCTGCACCGATAACAATCACCAACAAAGGGCCAATCCACAACACCAGCGTGCTTAGCTTCATTGGCGGGCGATAATACGCGAAATCGCCGTAGCGCGCGACCATGTAGTCAACCACATCTTGCTTGCTAGCACCTTGCTGAACCATCAAATAGGTTCTGTCGCGCAAGTCTTTTGCCAGCGCCGCATCGGAATCACCGATGGTTTGGTTTTGACATTTCGGGCAGCGTATTTCGTCAATGAGTTCACGAAAAAGCGCTTCTTTTTGCGGGTCGTCAAATTTGTAGGTTTCCAGATTCACCGCATGGGCCACACTGATAACAGTCACGCATGCCAACACAGCAGCCAGCCACAATGAACGTATCATGGTGTACCTCCTGCCGCAGTGTAATCCGCCATTAAACGCTCATATTGCGGCCCCAGCACGTTATTCCAAACCCGCTCGTTGACGTCACCTACATGGCGATACACAACTTCACCCGCGGCATTAATTAAAAAGGTTTCCGGGGCGCCGTATACACCGAAATCAATCGCAACCATGCCACGCTCGTCAAACAGATTAACCTGGTAAGGGTCGCCCAGCGTATTCAGCCAATTGACTGCTTTTGCACGTGAGTCATCTTTGTAATTTAGCCCAACAATGTACACATCCTGCTCAGCTAACTTGTTTAAATACGCGTGCTCAGCACGGCATGTCGGGCACCACGTGGCCCAAACATTCATCAACATCGGGCGGCCTTGCAGCACGCTTTCAGTATGAATTTTTTGGGTATCATAAATATCGGGCAGTTCAAATTGCGGCACCGGTTTACCCACCAACGCCGAACTGAGTTCGGTCGGGTCTGAAAATAAACCACGTAAAAGAAATATCGTTAACCACAAAAAAGCTAACAGGGGCAGCGCTAACACCACCCAACGCAATCGACTACGCTGTGCCATAACTACCTCGTTGTTTGCGTTGTGAACGGTAGCGCTTGTCGCTCATCGCCAGCGCGCCACCTAGGGCCATAATAATTGCGCCTAACCAAATCCAGCGCACAAATGGCTTAATGTAAATTCGTACAGCCCACGCATCAGGGCTGTCTGCATCTTGCAACGGCTCACCTAACGCCACATACAAGTCACGTAAGAAACCTGAATCCAGCCCCACTTCGGTCATGCTCATACGTTGTACCGTATAAAAACGCTTCTCAGTAACCAAGTCGGCTATCTTGCGATCGTTTTTATATACCGAAAATTCTGCATGGTCGGCAATGTAGTTCGGCCCCTGCTGTTCGCTTAAATAATCGAACTGGAAACGATACTGTTCAATCTGCACCGACTCGCCCGGTGCTAACCTTACATCTCGCTCCACCTCGTATTGGCTTACCGCGGCAATGCCAACTAACGCCACTGCGAAGCCCAAGTGCCCCAGCACCATGCCCCAGTGGCTGCGGCCCAACTTGGTTAAACTCGCCAAACCCTGACCACGCTGCTGAATTCGTTGTTTCAACTCGGTGAGTAGCGTTAACACAATCCATAACGCCATCACCAAGCCAAGTACCGTAATGGCAATCACTTGATCAGCCAGCAGATACGGTAACGCCAAGCCTAATCCGAGCGCCAGCACAAAGGCTAATATCAAGTCGCTACGAATGGCTTTGACTTCCTGCCGCCGCCAGCGGAAGAGCGGCCCAAGCCCCATCAGAAATACAAACGGCACAATCAGCCAGGTAAACATACTGTTGAAGAAGGGTTCGCCAATTGAAATCGAGCCCAAACCAAGTTCTTTATGCACCAATGGCAACAAGGTACCGAGCAGCACCACCAAGGTGGCCGCCATCAATAATATGTTGTTGCCGAGCAGCATCACTTCACGTGACACCGCTTCATATTTCGTATGGCTGTTCACTGCACCTGCGCGCAGTGCAAACAGCAATAACGAACCGCCAATAACCACGGCGAGCAATCCAAGAATAAACAAGCCACGCGCTGGGTCAGTCGCAAACGCGTGCACCGACACAATCACGCCAGAGCGCACCAGAAAAGTGCCTAGCAAGCTTAAGCTAAATGCGGAAATAGCCAGCAGCACGGTCCACGATTTAAAGGCACCGCGTTTTTCAGTAACCGCCAATGAATGGATTAAAGCGGTACCCACCAACCAAGGCATAAAGCTTGCGTTTTCAACAGGGTCCCAGAACCACCAGCCACCCCAGCCAAGTTCGTAGTAAGCCCACCAACTACCCAGCGCAATGCCGACAGTTAGAAAACACCAGGCTGCTGTTGCCCAAGGGCGCGACCAACGGGCCCATGACGCATCCAACTTGCCACTAATTAATGCCGCAATCGCGAACGCGAAGGCAACCGAGAAACCAACGTACCCCATGTACAGCAAAGGCGGATGAACAATCATGCCGGGGTCTTGCAGCAACGGGTTTAAATCGCGGCCATCAACCGGAATAAGCGGCAGCGCGCGGTCGAACGGGTTCGACACACTCATCATAAATAAATAGAAGCCGATACTTATCAAGCCTAACACCGCCAGCACGCGCGCCATCATGGTCAGCGGCATACGGCGTGAGAACATCGCAACGGCGGCTATCCAGCCCGCCTGCATCAGCATCCACAGCAAGAACGAACCTTCGTGCGAACCCCATACCGCAGTAATGCGATACGCCAATGGCAATGCGGTGTTCGAGTTATGAGCAACGTACGAAATACTAAAGTCATTAACGATAAAGCCGTACGTTAACGCCGCATATGAAAGCGCGGTGAACACAAACTGACCATAGGCCAGCGGCCGCGCCAACAACATTGCACCGCTGTGGCCGCGCCACGCGCCCCACAACGGATAAATCGCTAACAATACAGAAAACGCCAGCGCAACCGCCAGCGTCAATTGACCAAATTCAGCAATCATTCGTAATTCCCCGACTCTTTTTTATCGTCATTCGAGTCGCTATCAGAACCGGTATAATCCGGTTGGTTCGGATTCACGTGCTTAATGCCCTTCATGGCCTCTGCCAATTCTGGCGGCATGTATTCTTCGTCGTGCTTAGCCAACACCTCGGTGGCTTTCAGTACACGCGGCTCAACCAGCACACCTTGCGCCACAATGCCCTGACCTTCGCGGAATAGATCCGGCAAAATCCCGGTATACAACACGGTAACTTCCGGCCCGGTATCGGTAACTTGAAAACTGACTTCTAACGTTTGTGGGTCGCGTTTAACCGAACCTTCAACCACCATACCGCCAACCCGTAATCGTTGACCAACTTCAGGGCGTATCTTGTCGGCGCCTTTGCCTTCAACCATTTCTGATGGGGTATAGAATAAATCAATATTTTGCGTTAACGCATACAGAATCAAGCTTATCGCGGCGGCTACGCCAATGATTAAAGACAGCACCCATGCGAGGCGTTTTTTACGACGTGGAATCATCAGTACTCTTACTCCTACTACGCTCTTGCTGTTTACGACGCGCCAACCGCTGTTGCCGCTGCTGTTCTTGAACGGCCATGCGTGCCAACGTTTTCTTGGTGAGCAACCCGTGCACTACCAATATACCTAACGCTAAAATTGAGACGCCGAACGAAAGCCACACATAAAATCCGTAGCCATCCATCCAAATCACTTCTTGCCAACTATTGAACGCCATTGTTGGCCTCCACACCCAATTGCTGCATAGCCCACGGGCGGTGCAGCTCTTGCTTTAATATTTCATTACGTAAACGCTGTGTGATCAGCGCAGCCGTTAGGAACAAAAAGCCAGCGATGCTTACTAACAACGGAATCAACATTTCCGGCGGCATCGAAGGTTTTGAAAATTTGGTGATGGTGGCGCCTTGGTGCAACGAGTTCCACCAATACACCGAAAAATGAATAATCGGCACATTCACCACGCCAACCAACGACAAAATGGCTGCCGCCTTGGCCCCAGTGCGTGCATCATTAAATGCGTAATACAGCGCCAACACACCGATATAAAGAAACAACAAGATCAATTCCGATGTGAGCCGCGCGTCCCACTCCCACCATGTGCCCCACATGGGTTTGCCCCAAACGGCGCCAGTAAACAACGCGACGAAGGTTAGCACCGCGCCAACAGGGGCAATTGCAGCAATGGCCCATTCAGCTGTGCGGATTTGCCAAACCAATGCAATCAGCGCAGCAATGGCCATGCCAGTGTAGGCGCCCATCGAGAACATGGCGGCCGGTACATGAATAAAGATAATTCGGTAACTGTCACCTTGCTGGTAATCGGGTGGCGCATAAAACAGCCCCCACACCAAACCCACGGAAACCAAGATGAACGCCAAACCGCTCAACCACGGCAACCAAGTACCTAACAGTCGAAACGTTGCTTCGCCTTTGGCGTATGGATGTAACCATTTCCACATATTAATTCACGCTCACTCGTATTGCTGCAGCCACCGCCAGAGGCGCTAACGTTAGCGTCAGTAACATTAACCCTGCCAATAATACCACTTGCCCGTATGCAGATGTACCCACTAGCGTACTTTCAACTGCCGCAGCAGCAAATATCAACAAAGGGATAAACAACGGCAATAACAACAGACTCAACAGCGCACCGCCGCGCCCTAAACTCACTGTGAGCGCTGCTCCCACGGCAGTCATAGCACTCAACATTGGGGTACCCACTAAGAGTGTGAGCATTAACGTGCCCCAAGCTTCAAAGGGCAGTTTTAATAATAATGCGCAAAGCGGCGCTAAGATCACTAGCGGCAACCCGCTTAGCAACCAGTGCACCACAATTTTACCCAGCGCAAGTGCCGGAAGTGGCGCCGGCAGCAGCACCATTTGCTCAAGGTTGCCGTCAAGAAAGTCATCCCGAAACAAACGCTCAGAACCAAGTAACGCAGACAACAACGCCGCCACCCAAATCACGCCCGTGGCAATGCGCCCCAAGATATCAGGCCCCGGCCCAACGGCCAGTGGGAATAAAGTGACCACGATTAATACAAATAACAGTGGATTAATCACATCACTGCGCCGCCGCAGCGCTACTGCTAAATCACGCCGCATCAGTGTTTTTAATATGTGCCACGTGCTTGCGTTATTCATAACCAAGCGCCTCATCATGAGGTTCGATGCGTATTTTTTGTAATCGTTCCCCGGGCCAGGTTAATCGTTGATGCGAGGTAAGCAACAAGGTGCCTCCCTGGTCAATATGATGTTGAAAACGCTCGTGGAGCAATTCAATCCCACGGCTGTCTAGCGCGGTAAAGGGTTCATCAAGAATCCATAACGATGCTGTGCTGTACCACAAGCGGGCAAGCGCAACTCGGCGCTGTTGCCCCGCAGAAAGTTGCTGGGCTGGAATATCTTCTAACCCCAATAACCCAACCGTTTCAAGCAGGTGCCACGCATCAACATGTTCGGCCCCATCGAATTGACTTTGATAATGCAGGTTTTCTAACGCGGTAAGTTCAGCTTTTACGGCAGGCTTATGACCAATGAACAGGGTGTTACGTTGCCACAGTTCAGGGTCTTCATGCTGAGACTGGCCAAACAACAGTACCTGCCCCTCTTGCGGACTCAAAAGACCGGCGATAATTCGTAGTAGTGTCGACTTGCCAGCACCGTTGGGGCCTTCAACGTGAAGAATTTCCCCGGCGCAAAGTTGCAGCGAAAGCGATGAGAAGAGCGTGCGTCCCGCACGAACCGACGTGAGTTGTTTCGTTTCAATAACAACAGACATTGGAAGTTAGGCAACCTATCGGGTCAACAAAAGTGACCCGATAGTACCACAGGTTTGCAAGGCCATATAAGCCTCACGTATCAATTTTCGTCCATTCGCACGTTATGTACTTCGTTCGTACTTAAGTTAACAACGGAGACCGACGAAGGCGTGAACGTAAAACCAGCCTTGGCAAAATTAATCGTCGTTGACGTGCCCGCCGGAATACCATTACACGCGTACGAACCTGTATCGGCATTACCTTGTTTCGAGAAACTACAGGTTACATTCACGCCGCTAACACTCACATCACGGTAGTGGGTGTTCTTACATGGCTGCCCGTTAAACTGCAGGCAATAAATCTCACCGGTTACGGAGTACAACGGTGTCGTTCCCTCCGACGCATCAACAGTCACATTGACAGTGCTGCTGAGCACGCTATCTTCTAGCGGATGTACGGGTAGACTACCAAGCACACTGGCATTCCCTAAGTTGGCATCCATCGTTACAGTCGCTATACCCGCATCGCGCGCGCTGACACGACCGCGGCTGTAGGTACCATAATAATTCAGTTCTGGGTCCACAATGGTTTGAACGGGCTCATTGGTAATGTCAGCCACGGGTTGATTCGATGTTTCCCATGCTCCCAATAAGGTTAGGTTAACCTCATAAAAAGGCACCATTGAAATCCAGTCGGCTTCGTTATTCAAGATTGCCGTGCGCACCGTTTGCAGGTGGTCCGCTGACATATCGTCCAAATAAATACCACGGCCTATCATTTGATACGAGCCTGGCGTCACAGTAATATCACGATCCGAAGGCGCTGCTGGCAACGCAGAATCCATCACCAAAGATTTAACCACTTCCCGCACATAACTCGTATACGTGGCTGCACCACTTGGATTTATCAGATAATCTGCCGAAGTTACCGTCACCGCGTCAAACTGCCAATCAGGGTACATGGCGTACCATCCGTCGATACGCCGCATGCGACACGACTCTTCGTACACATTGTTCGAGCCTTGGTTCGCTTCAACTAAAAGTCCGCTAGCGTCGCGATAAAAATGGCGATGGTTACCATTTTGCTTACGTTGCGTATCTTTCTTAAAGATATTTCCTTCATTAACCATGGTTCCGTTGTCATGGTGGTTTTTACAACATTGTTCACATAGCTGCGGCTGCCCACTAACTGCTGGATTTAACACGCCAGTCATTTTGGTGGTTTCCGCACCGCCATTTGGGTCGAGCACTAAACGGTCGTCTTTTAGTATCAAACGGTGTGGGGTAATCGAGCTCGACTCAAAGCCAGTGAACATGCATGAGCAATTGAGCGTAATAAAGTCTTCGACCCGTTGCGTCTGCGTCGCTTCATCGTAGGTTACCGTATCAAATCGCACGGTTAGCCGTTCACCGCTGCGAAAAACTGTTGGTGTGGGTCGTGTCGTTTCCTTGACTTGGTAACTCAGCGCCGTGTCGTCTTCGGTTAGCTTTACCGCAATAACTTCAGGCGCGGCACCCGGGTTATAAGTAACACTCGGCTCATTACGTGGTGGCGGTGTGGTCACCGCTAAGCCACCATCGCGCATCGCGATGCGGCCTAACCAACCTTCTAAGGTTAAAATTTGATCTTCACCACCACGCATTTGCCAAGCAACATCAATGGTTACCATCTTGGCATCCGGTGCAGGTGGCAATGGGTTAGGTAAGTCTGGATCTCCCGTCGTGCGCCACAGGCCGTCAAAATATTGCGGTGCAACAGCCCAGCTTACGGCATAGGTTTTGTCATCGCGCAGCACGTTATCGGTACCCGACGCGATATCTTCAAACAGCTGGAACCTGAGCTCTTCCAGACGTTGCTGCGCAATCTCTAATGCTGCAGAATGCTCAGTTGCCCGGGTTGAGCTTTGCATAAAGGTACGTTGCAAACTCACCAACCCGGTCACGCCAACGGCGATAATCACCAGCGCTACTAGTACTTCCACAAAGGTAAAACCACGCTTACGCGGTGCATATGCTAGATTAGAAATCACGCCAGCTACCTCCCACTCGAGTCACTCGCTTAAATGCATCATTGTTGACCAAATTGGTCAACACTTCTTCATGGTAGCGCACTAACAGCGTACCGTTAGATAAATCAGGGTCGAAATTCGCCATCACCGCGCCATTAATGGTCGCGCCGCCGTTTAACTTCAAGGCGTGGTTCAACGTGCTACCGGGCGTTCTAAACGCAAACACCATGCCATTAATTTCCGTACTACCGTTAATTAACAAGCTTCCGTCTTGAATCACCAGAGCAACAGGGTTTACGGTAGATCCAATATCGACTGTCGGTGCACAATCACCGATGACCCAGATTAAACCTGTAGATGCCGGCCCAACGCTGTCACAGCCATTAACAATCGCTGTGGCTGAGTCACGTAAGTCCTGCCACTTAGGTTCGGACACACCAAATAAATACTCCAACAAATCATCGGGGAAATTCGGGTCATTATCGAGAATATCGACACCATGTTCGCCACGCTCACTAAAAGGTTGGGATGAACAATTGCCTTCGGTATATTCTTGCTGCCCACAGGTGGTGCCGCTTCCGTTGATATCAACATCACCTTCGGTCCAAATTGATAGCGGTACGCCATCGCCACCGCCGTTAGGATTGGCCACCACCTCAAAGTTACCTGAAACGTTCATACTCCCTTTAATTGCTACCGGCGTATCAGGGGCCGAACGAATCATCGGTAACACCGCAATCTGTTGCTGCACGGTGCGTGTAGCGCGAGTGTCCGCCGAGTTTGCTGTTAGTACAATATCGACAATTTCCACGTCGCCACGAATGGTTTCTTCAAACAGTGTGCTTGCTAGAATGGCTGAATACTGCGCGCCGCCAATAGTTCCAGCAATGGTTCGATTCAAGTCTGAGCGGTCACCGTCGACTTCCATAATAACTTGCTCAATGGCTGCATCAGCAACCAGCGATGCTTCTTGCATGCTGGCATGGTTGCGCATAATACGTTGCTCTTGCACTTTAAATCGCGCGGTATAAAGCGTGACCAAAATAATAATCGACAATAACAACACAGTCAGTGTGATGGTGGCGAAGCCTGTTTGTTTAGAATGCATTGCGAAGCACCACCTCTGTTGCAAGTTCACGTGATATTTGAGCATCGTTTGGCAAGGACACCACCATTAAAACTTCGACAACCTGTTCGTTCACTGCATCGAGCATACGCTCGGTTAAAACAAATTCTAAAACATCCACTTGAATGAGGTCTGGGCTGGTTAAGCCTTCCCAACCGGCATCGCCGCATGCAGCCCCTGCCTGGCGGCGCTGTACCTGGCCATCGCGCAAGCGATAACCAAATCGCTCCGGGTCGCCGTCGTGCGTGCTGCTGCTGTTGGCATCGTAATCAAACAATAAGCAACTGGCCGCAACTTCACTAGGATGTTGCGAAACCACAATCGAATTGTTAAAACCGGTAACCGCATTATCCGGGTCTACCACCAATAAGTGGGCGTTGCCGCGATAGCCAGCCCGCCGTAAATCGCCAACCAGTAAATCCATGACAGCCGTTGACTCTTCCTGCAGCTGGCTCAGTTTTAAGCTGCGCGAGTTGGTACCCAAAGTGGCAGAGAACACAGAGGTTAAGGCGGCCATCAAAATCAAGCCCAAGGTAATCGTGATCATCAATTCAACTAACGACAAGCCACGTTGCTTTAACATGCTGGATAACTCCCCACGCCGCCTACCTGGCAGTAACGCAAGCGTCCGAGTTGACTTACCACCACCCGAACCTCTTGCTCAATAACATTATTATTACTTTTTAATTGATAGCTAACAGTGCCCGCATTACCCTCAGCTAAGCCACGCATGGCATCAAACCGTGTGTGGTCTCCTGCAGAGAAAGCGGCCGATGCAAAAGTGACGCCAGAATACTCGTTTCCGTTTATTTGCCGCAATACGCCATCAATAGCGCAGTCTTCCGTTAAACAATCGCAATCAGCGTTGTCAGCTACTGCCGCACACCACTGGCCGTTCAGGTTATCCCAAACCACAAAACGGTTCTCGCCACTACTGAGTGCATCCGAACGGGCATACTGCAGTAACGCATAGGTGTCTTGAGCAGCGCCTTGCAAGCGCATGGTGCGCGCTAAATCAATAGTCGCAGGCACACCCCAACCCAGCACAATACTGAGAATTAATAAGGTGACGATAAGCTCGAGTAAAGTAAATCCTTGACGCATTGCGTTTGTTCCAAAATTATCGTACTAATGAGCAGATGCATTAATCATAGTATAAACAGGTGGAATAAATGCAAGTTGAAAAAAAGTTATCTGGCATGACACTCATCGAATTAATGATTGTGGTAGCAATTATAGGCATCATTGCAGCAATCGCCTACCCGAACTTCACTAACTACGTGAAACAGGGCCGCAGGGCAGACGCCATGGGCGAATTGATGAAATTACAGATGGCCCAGGAAGAGTACAGATTACGTAATGCCAGCTATGCAACTATAGCTGATTTGGGCTTTACATCGTCAAGTGAGTTTTACACTTTCAGCGTTACCAATATAGGCGCAGAAACCTATACGTTAACGGCTACAGCAACCGGAGCCCAAACTTCGGACACCGATTGCGCCACGATGAGCATTAATCAAAACGATCAAAAAACGCCAGCTACCTGCTGGCAGTAACGTCGTTAGAGTTCGACGACTCGCAGTTCTGGGGGAATGGAGAAAGTAATATTTTCTTCACGGCCACTGCGCTCTTGCGCCGTTGTGCCGCCCCAAGCTTGCAATTGCTTCACCACGTTACGCACGAGCACTTCAGGCGCTGACGCGCCGGCGGTGACACCAATATTCATTTTACCGTCCAACCATGCTTTATCGATGCAGGTTGCATCATCAATCAAATAAGCTGGGGTGCCCATTTTTTCAGCAAGTTCGCGCAAACGGTTGGAATTGGAGCTATTACGCGCGCCAACCACCAACAATACATCAACCTCAGCAGCCAACTCGCGCACGGCATCCTGACGATTTTGAGTGGCGTAGCAAATATCGTCTTTGCGTGGCCCTTGTACCTCAGGGAATTTTTCCCGCAAGGCATCAATCACATCAGCGGTATCGTCAACGGATAACGTGGTTTGGCTCATGTAATGCAGTTGCGTTGGGTCTTTAACCGTTAATTTGGCAACATCATCAGTCGACTCGACTAAATAAATACCGCCCTGAGCGTTGTTGTACTGCCCCATGGTGCCTTCTACTTCCGGATGCCCCGCATGGCCAATCAATACACACTCATGCCCTTTACGGCTGGCACGGGTCACTTCCATATGCACTTTTGTCACCAATGGGCAGGTTGCGTCAAATACGCGCAATCCGCGGTCTTTCGCTTCTTGACGCACCGCTTGCGAAACACCATGTGCTGAGAAAATCACAATACTGTCGTCCGGCACTTCGTGCAGCTCATCCACAAATACCGCACCGCGGTTTCGCAACGAGTCCACCACATATTTGTTGTGCACCACTTCATGACGCACATAAATAGGCGGTTCAAATATCTCTAATGCGCGCTCAACAATAGTAATCGCCCGGTCAACACCGGCACAAAAACCACGCGGATTCGCCAACACAATATTCATAAAAACTCCAACTACGATATTAGCTATTGGATATTAGATATTAAAAAAAGCCGATATTTTCGAGCTAATATCTAATATCCAATAGCTAATATCGTTTTCGTTTTCCTAAGGATTTACCTCAATAATTTCAACGGCAAATCGTACTCGTTGGCCTGCCAACGGATGATTAAAATCAATGGTCACAAACTGATCATTGATTGCCCGCACAATGCCTGGCAACTCAGTGCCATCGGGTTGCGGGAAGGTAAATATTTGCCCTACCGCAGGCCTATCCTGGCCAAATTTTGTGGTGTCTACCTGATAATAGTTGTCTTTGTTCGGCATGCCAAACGCATCTTCCGGCGCCAGCTCAAACTCGCGGTCATCGCCTGCTTTTAAACCAACCAGACAGGCTTCAAAATTCTCGGTTAATGAGCCATCGCCCATCCGAAATTTAGCCGGTTTTCCAGACATTTTGGTGCTGTCCGCAACGGAATCATCGGTAAGTTTTATCGTAAAATGCAAAACCACTTCGCGACCGTGTTCGATCGGGAGACGACTGATCATGCTTGGGGCTCCTGACGTTGTTCAAAAAACGCCTCTAGTAACATTAATACCGCACCGATAGTAATTGCCATATCGGCCACATTAAATGCCGGCCAGTGCCAATCATTTACATACACATCAAGAAAATCAATAACATAACCATACATAATACGATCAATAACATTGCCGATGGCGCCCGCTAAAATGAGCGCAAAGGCAGTATTCTGACGCCATAAGTTCACTGGGTTGCGGCGTAACCAAACCAGTAAAACAACACTGATGGCAATCGCGAAAAATGTAAATAACCAACGCTGCCAGCCACCTTGATCGCTCAAGAAGCTGAACGCGGCGCCCATGTTACGCACATAAGTCAGATTTAAATACGGCATCACCTCAATGCTTTCGTATAAATCGAATACGCGAATCACCCATTGCTTGGTAAATTGATCCAGCACAATAAGAATGAAAGTAAGCCACAAAAATCGTAGCCCACTCACACGCTTCTTTAATTCGACAGTTGATTTAGGCAAAGCGACGCTCCTCTCCGGCTCCATCCACATTGGTCACACAGCGTGAACACAAGGTTGGATGCGCGGCAATCGTGCCAACTTCGGCACGGTGATGCCAACAACGATCACATTTGGCATGGGCCGACTTAGCCACTTTCACCCACACGCCCTTGAGTTCCGTCGCAACAGCGCCCGCTGGCGCTTCGGTGACGGTTTCTACTGACACAGCAGAGGTGATAAAGGCAAAACGCAGTTCTTCGCCCAAGCTTTTCAGTTGCGCGGCAATATCGTCGACCGCAAAGACGGTCACCTCGGCTTGCAGTGAACCGCCAATCACGTCGTCACGACGCGCTTGCTCTAACGTACGGTTTACTTCATCACGCACTTCTAAAATGGTTTGCCACAACTCATTGTCGGCCGGGCTAACACTGATGTGTTCTGCGTCTAAGTACCAGCTTTCAGTGAAAACGTACTTGCTGCGTGCGCCACCGTCAGATAATTGTTGTGGCAATGCATCCCAAATTTCTTGGGCGGTAAAGCTACAAATAGGGGCTAACCAACGCACTAACATTTCAGCGATATGGTACAAGGCCGTCTGACACGAACGGCGCGCAACACTGTCTTGCTTCGCGGTGTACTGGCGATCTTTAATGACATCCAGATAGAAGCTACCCAGTTCAATTGAGCAGAAGTGCATGAGTTTTTGCGCCACCACGTGGAACTGGTAATCATCTAAAGCGGATAAAATTTCTTTTTGCAGGCTCACTGCGCGCGCCACAATCCACTTATCTATGGCCACCATATCGGCAGGCGCTACCGCGTGTTTGCTCGGCTCAAATTCATTAATATTCGCCAGTAAGAAGCGCGATGTATTACGAATACGACGGTAGCTGTCCGCCGCACGTTTTAAAATTTCATCAGAAACGGTCATTTCACCGGAGTAATCGGTAGCAGCAACCCACAAGCGCAGAATATCGCCACCAAGTTTGTTCATAACCTCCAGCGGAGCAATGACGTTGCCGATAGATTTCGACATTTTCCGGCCTTGCCCGTCTACAGTAAAACCGTGCGTAAGCACTTGTTTATAAGGCGCTTGCTGATACATCGCCACACCGGTTAGCAATGAAGACTGGAACCAGCCACGGTGCTGATCTGACCCTTCAAGATACAAATCGGCAGGCCACTGCAGACCCGGCGTTTTATTCAAAACGGCTTCATGCGTCACACCCGAGTCGAACCACACATCTAAGGTATCGGTTACCTTGCGGTAATCTTTCGCTTCATCGCCTAACAACTCTTCGGGCTCTAAATCGAACCAAGCCTGAACACCATCTTTCTCAACGCGCTTGGCGACTTCTTCCATGAGTTCCAGCGTGCGCGGGTGCAACTCGTCATTATCACGGCGCACAAATATCGCAATAGGGTTACCCCAAGTGCGTTGACGCGAAATACACCAGTCCGGGCGCCCATCAATCATACTTTCAATGCGGCTTTGGCCCCACTCAGGCACCCAGCGCACTTGCTTAATTTGCTCCAGTGCGGTCGCACGTAAATGCTTTTTATCCATGCTAATAAACCACTGTGGCGTTGCACGGAAAATAATTGGCGTTTTGTGGCGCCAGCAATGCGGATACGAGTGATTGTATGCTTCGTGGTGTACCAAGCGCCCTGCTTCTTGCAGCGCATCAACAATATTTGGGTTGGCCTTCATCACATGCTGGCCAGCAAACATTGGCGTGTCGTCTTTATACACACCGTTGTCACCAACAGGGTTATAAACTTCAATGCCATAACGCTGGCCCACAATAAAGTCATCCACACCATGCCCTGGGGCGGTATGCACGCAGCCCGTGCCTGACTCAGTGGTAACGTGCTCACCTAAAATAAGGGGCACTTGAATATCCGCAAACAACGGATGATTCACTTTTAAGTTTTCCAGTGCTTCACCTTTCGCGAAGCCTAACTTGTGATAGTCGGCAATACCCCAACGCTCCATCGAAGACGTCACCAATTCGTCGGCAATAATCAAACGATGCGCAGGCTTTTCATCGGTTGCTTCTACTTGCACCAAGGCATAATCCAAGCTCGGATGCAGTGCAATAGCGCGGTTGGCAGGAATAGTCCAAGGTGTCGTGGTCCAAACAACCACCATCACCTCGCCTTCACCAGCGTGACCATGCGGATGATCAAACTTTGCCACCAACTCAGCTTCGTTTACCGCAGTAAAACCAACATCAATAGCTGGCGAACGTTTGTCTTGATACTCAACTTCGGCTTCAGCCAAAGCAGAACCACAATCAGTACACCAATGCACGGGCTTAAAGCCTTGCTGCATGTGCCCATTGGCAATAATTTTTCCCAGCGCACGAATACTATCGGCTTCCTGCTGTGGATTCATCGTCAGGTAAGGGTTATCCCAATCACCAAACACGCCTAAGCGTTTAAAGTCTTCACGCTGACCATCAACTTGCGTCAACGCATACTCGCGGCACTTCTGACGAAACTCAGCAACGGTCAGCTTTTTGCCCGGCTTGCCGTGTTTTTTCTCAACTTGCAGCTCAATCGGTAGCCCATGGCAATCCCAGCCTGGAACATAGGGCGCATCAAACCCACCCAAGGTTTTCGCCTTCACAATCATATCTTTTAGAATTTTATTAACTGCGTGACCAATGTGAATATCACCGTTCGCATACGGAGGTCCGTCATGCAAAATAAACACTGGCTTACCCGCCTTCGCTTCGCGAATCAAGCCATACACGTCGTCCGCGTACCACTGTTTCAACATCTGCGGCTCACGCTGCGCAAGATTACCGCGCATCGGAAACTCGGTTTCCGGCAGATTCAGCGTGTGTTTGTAGTCGGTCATTTTTGTTGGTTCCTTTTTCGGGGGAGTTACTTGCCCCATGACTTATTTCAATGTTTGAATGCGAATAGGATATTAGCTATTGGATATTTGATATTAGACAAAACATAAATACCCGATACATCAGCTCTAATATCCAACCGCTAATATCGCCTTTGCCTTTTCAGCGTCGGCTTCGATTTGCTGCTTCAACTGCGCGAAATCCGCGAACTTCTGTTCGCCGCGAATAAATTGCGTTGGTATTACCTTCAACTGCCGACCATACAAGTCACCAGTGTAATCAAAAATGTGTACTTCCAGTTGCATCCGTTCGCCGTTCAGCGTGGGCCTACGGCCAACATTTGCGACGCCAGCGTGCCTACGACCATCCGCGGTTTCAACAGTTACAGCAAACACGCCTTGTAGGGGCGAATGCAAGCGCTTTAACTGGATATTTGCGGTTGGAAAGCCAATAGTACGGCCTTTTTTCTCGCCATGCACTACTCTACCTTCAAATGCATAGGGCCGACCTAACATTGCCGCGGCCTGGGAGAAATCCCCCGCAGTTAAAGCTTGCCGAATTGCAGTACTGCTAACCCGTTGCTGTTGCTGTCGATAACTGTGTGTATCAACTACTTCAAAGCCTAGCTCAGCACCGGCTTGTTGCAACATCGCGAAATCACCTTCGCGACCGTGACCGAAACGAAAATCATCGCCAACCACCAAAAACTGCACGCCAAGTTGTTCAACCAGCACCTTTTCAATAAACTCCCGCGCCGGCAAGTTGGCGAACTTACGACTAAACTCAATCACCACATGCCGGTCAATGCCTTGCGCCCGAAGCGCTAAATGTTTTTCGCGAAAGTTGGTTAAGCGCGCCGGAGCTTTATCTGGCTGAAACAGTTCCTGCGGCTGCGGTTCAAAGGTCATCACCGTTGCTGGAACACCGCGCGCCAAAGCTTGCGCTTTCACCTGTGCCAGCACCGCCTGATGGCCTAAATGCACACCATCAAAGTTACCAATAGTCAGTACACACCCACGGTGCTTAGGGCGAATGTTATGAATTCCGCGAATCAGTTGCATCAATGCTTAGCAAACCTGTCGTTACGTGTCGTGAGTCGAGTGATTAACAAAGCGGCGATTATAACAGGCTAGCCAAAAGCTAACCAGACACTAAGGCTCATTAACGGCTAACGATTAACGGATCTTAACGCGCAGCAGCAGGAGCGACAGAAGATAGGTTCCCGCACCAGCGCCAATCAACAGCGTCAACTGCCAGACGCGATCAATGAATTCAGCAGCCAGCCACCACGGACGAGCAGGAACAAGATAGAGCACCGCAGCGACCATTGCGGCGACTGCCAGCGCTACTTTTGTGAGGTACGTTAAAGTTCCAGGGTAACGTTTAAGTACGCCGTCGCGCCATAAATTGTAACCCAGCAGGCCTGCGTTAACCGCGGCGGACAGCGAGGTCGCTATAGCGAGGCCGACGTAACCGTAAGGAATCGCGAAAATTACGTTAAACACCATGTTGGTAACCATGGCAATAATGCCGTACTTAACGGGCCGCTTGGTGTCTTGGCGCGAGTAAAACCCCGTTGCCAGCACCTTCACCAACATAAAACTCAACAAGCCTGAACCATACGCGAATAAACTATACGACGCTAAGCGCGCATCTTCAGGGGTAAACTCACCACGCATGAATAGCACCATCAGCATAGGTTCAGCCAGTACAATCAAACCGCTCATGGCTGGCAAACCCAGTAGCACCACAGTACGAATGCCCCAGTCCAGCGTTTTACTGAATTCATCCGATGATTTATCCACATGGCGCGAACTCAGAGCGGGCAATATAACCGTCGCAATGGCAATGCCAAATAGCCCCAACGGAAACTCCAGTAGTCGATCAGAGTAATACAGCCAACTAATCGAACCGCTCATTAAAAACGAAGCAATAAACGTATCAAAGAGCAGGTTAATTTGGCTCACCGACACCCCAAACAGCGCGGGAATCATCAGGGTGCGAATCTTGGTCACGCCAGGATCACGCCACCCCCACCGCGGCCAAACCAAAAGCCCAGCGCGCTTTAAAAAAGGAATCTGGAACAAAAACTGAACCGCACCACCCACAAATACGCCCCAAGCAAGCGCATATTCAGGCTGCTCTAATTGCGGCGCCACCCATATTGCAAAAGCAATAATGGCAATATTCAAAAATACCGGCGTAAACGCAGCCACAGCAAACTTACCGATGGTATTTAGAATCGCACCGGCTAACGCCGTAAAAGTAATAAACCACAAATAAGGAAAGGTAATTCGCAGCAAATCAGAGGCCAGTACAAACTTATGCCCTTGCGGCCCATCGTGATACCAATCAAGAAACCAGCCCGTACCAAACATAGCCGCCACCACCGGCGAAGCAATCACACCAATCAAGGTAACAATCGTCACCAAGGTGCCCAAGGTACCCGCCACGCGCGCAATCAGCAGCCGCTGCGCCTCAATGGTCTGCCCCTGCTTGTACTCAGTTAACACCGGCACAAACGCCTGCGCAAAGGCGCCTTCAGCAAATAAACGGCGCAAGAAATTCGGAATTTTATTGGCGAAGAAGAACACATCCGCCGCAGCCCCTGCCCCCATCAAATTGGCAATCACCACATCACGCACCAACCCCATAACGCGCGAAATAAGCGTCATGAAGCTTACGATAATGCCGGATTTTGCAAGTGATTTTGACAAGAGAGCCCCGAGCGCGATATTAGATATTAGCCATTAGATATTAGTAAAACCTAGTTATTTGAATCTACTACTATCATTTTCTTGGTTGCACTTATTAAACCATTGAGCAACCGATACACAAAACGAGTTTCTTTGTGCAACCTACCCTCGACATAACCTAGTCGGAAACTTATTTCTAACTGAGTTTCGAGTTCAGCTAAGGAGCCACGAGCAATATAGTAAAACCGCAATTGATCTCTATATGAACCTCTACCAGCCCCTTCAGCTAAATTGCTCGGAACCGAAACAACAGCTCTGCGCATTTGACTCACGAGGCCAAATAGCTCATGGTTTGGGTAACTGTCTGTTATCTTATAGATTGATACACACAAGTCCATTGCTGATTGGTAAACTTTCAAATCTTTAAACATAACCACCTCCATGTCACGCATAATCTTAGCCTGATTTTTCTAATATCTAATGGCTAATAGCTAATATCGGACTTGACTTTAAGGGCAAAAACAGGCATATTCCCCGCCCTAATAAACCATTGCATTTAGATAACGAATTTTAGGAGTTCACCTTGGCTAACATTAAGTCTGCTAAAAAGCGTGCGGTTCAAGCGGAAAAAAACCGTCGCCACAACGCGAGCCGTCGCTCAATGATGCGTACCTTGTTGAAGAAAGTAACTGCTGCAATTGAAGCAGGCGATAAAGCGGCTGCTCAGCAGGCATTTACTGGCCTTCAACCGATTATGGATCGTTACGCAACAAAAGGTCTTATCGGTAAAAACAAAGCTGCTCGTCATAAGAGCCGTTTGAACGCAAAAATCAACGCGCTGTAATACACAGCCGCGTTTGATTGAAAAAACCAGCTGCGGCTGGTTTTTTTGTGCCTATGATATAAAAGTAAGAATCACCGCAAGGTCCCCGTAGCTCAGCTGGATAGAGCAGCCCCCTCCTAAGGGGCAGGTCGCAGGTTCGACTCCTGCCGGGGACGCCAAATCGCACTTTACCCGCAATTCATCGCAATACTTGATTAGTTCGTCGCACTCTGGTACAAAAACTACACAATAATAATAATAGAAAGTGTCGTTATGGCTGATATTCAGAAGTTATTCCAGCAAGCAGTTGCGTCGTTTCGGGCTGGGCAGTTTAGCTCAGCCGAACAACAGTTCCGTCATTTATTGCGGTTTAACGCAAAGCACCCCGATGTACTGCATATTCTTGCGCTGTGTTTACAGAATCAACATCAACCTAAAGCTGCAGCTGATTACTTAAAAACGTCACTCAAACATAACCCCAACCATGCACCTTCACGCAAAAGTTTAATTTCGCTTTATATCCAGCAGGGTAACTTTGCTGGTGCGCAAACTGAATGCGACACACTGCGTGAGCAACAACCGGAACAATTTGAACCCTATTTATTGCAGGCTCAGTTATATCGCACGATGGGGTTAACCGACGAGGCACTGCAGGCCATTGAAAAGGCACGCCAACGGCTGGCCAAGCCGCTGCCAATTGTTGACTACTACTTAGCCTGCATTCATTACGATCTGGCCCAGTACGAGCAAACCGAAGCGATATTGCAGAACCTCGTCAGCCAAATTCCTGAATATATTGACGCGCATGTTGCCTTGAATAAATTGTATTGGGAACACGGCCCGCAGGAAAAATTTCTGACTTCATTAACCAAAGCGCTGGAAAAATTACCGCAGTCGCGTCAATTACGCTATAGCCTCGCGGCACATTTGTTAATGTCGAATCAGCCGCAGGCATGCTTGGAATCCTGCGAAGAAACACTAAAAGACTTGCCCGGCGGTGCCGAATTTCATCATTTAAAAGGTTCCGCCTTCATGCGACTAGAGCGACTCGACGATGCTGTAGCCGCCTATGAACAGGCGCTAAAATTGCAGCCGGACGTATTGCGTCATCGTATTGATTACGCCACCACCATGATGCGCTTGGGGGAATACGAAACTGCGCTACAGCATTTAAAAGCGGTGGAAAAATTTCACCCGTACAGCCAAGAAGCCTTGGCCTACAAAGCACTTTGCTTGCACGCATTAGGGCGTGCTGAAGCCGATGCGCTAAATAATTACGACCAATTCGTCAAAATCATTCCACTGCAAGCGCCCAAAACTTATGCCAACACAGAACAATTCATGGCTGAGCTCGCACAAGCGCTGCAAGGTTTACACAAGACCCAGCAACAGCCACTTGATCAAAGTGTGCGCCACGGCACGCAAACGGTCGGCAACTTGTTTGCCCAAAAGCTTCCGATTATCGCCGAATTTGAAGCCATGGTTAAGGCGGCTGCGGCACAGTATGTTAACGGCCTCCCCGATAGTTCGAGCCATCCATTTCTGCAACGTAAAAGCCTCGGCACCCGGTTTACTGGAGCGTGGTCGGTACGCTTAGCCGAAAAGGGCTTCCACTCCAATCATGTGCACCCAGAGGGTTGGATATCTTGCTGTACCTACATTCAACTGCCGCCACAGGTAAAGCCTGATGACACGACGAAAGCCGGTTGGATTCAATTTGGTGATCCGGGCATGCAGTTACCGAATGTTAAGCCGAAAGTGCATGCGGTTTGTCCGAAGGTGGGGTACTGCGTATTCTTTCCTAGCTACTTCTTCCACGGTACGGTGCCTTTCCAAGGTGACGGCATTCGTATGACAGCACCTTGCGATATCTCGCCAGCATGGTAAGTGCGTACTTACTTTAGAAATTTTTGGTAGTTCCGCCAGCGACCCGACGATGATTTATAAAGAGGTTGTCGCACTTGCCAGACACTCGCCGTGCGCACGGCGTTAGTGCGTTCATGAAACGCCAGGCACTGCTCTTGCCAAGGTAATTCCAACCACTTCAACACGCGGCCTAACTCGGTTTCGGGGTCCACCACCAAGGCATCATAGTCCACCACATGCAGGTCATCGCCAAACACCTGTTGCCAGTGCGCGAGCAACTGCTGCTCGAGTGCTAAGAACGCCTGGATGTGTTCAATACTATTGGCATAATTCATTGATGCACCTAAACGGGTGAAATACACCGACAAACAGTTATCCAAAAGCTGCCGACGCGTGACGATGAACTTCGCATCAGGTAACGCCCGTTTAATAAGGCCCAACAACCAAATGTTGTCTGGGCGCTTGTCCGTCACCCAACCTTGGCTTCCGAAGCGCTGCTGCACGAAATCAAGGTAGTCCTGCCCGATTGCCGCATAGTCTTGCACAGTTGTACGCTGGCTAAAAGCGGCGATGCCTTCGCGCTGCACCTGCTGCCAAAGGCGTGGGAAGAACTCCAGCTCGCCACCGCTGGTTACCCCGTCATGGGCGCCCAGCATTTGCTCCAATAACGTAGAGCCCGAGCGAAACATGCCGCAAATAAACAACGGTTTGGGTTGGCTTACGCCACCTGTCACCGCAACTGGCGCCGCATAATGCTCTGTAATGGTTCGAAGCAAAGCCTCTTGCTGTGCAACATCCCACGCTGGCATGGTCGTCGCATTCCACGTGTTGGCTTGCTGGTAAAATTGCCAGGCTAAGTCATAGCTGCCGCAATCGTCATGCAGCTTGCCCAACGCAAACGCAATATCAATGCGTTCGTTTAAAGGTTGCTTGCCGCTTTCTAAAAATTCTCGCAACTGACGAATCAAGGCATCATCGCTACGTTCGGCTTTTTGCACATCAGCAAGTCGCACATACGCCATGGCATAATCAGGGTGGCGTTTTATTACTTCATTGAAATAGTGCGCGGCGTGCTGCTTGTCGCCGTCTTGCTCGTAGCTATTTGCCAAGTTATACAAAGCGGGTACATAGTTCGGCGCAATTTTTAGTGCCTGAAAAAAAGCTTGCTGTGCTTGCTGGTTATCCAACAAACCTTCGTTATAAATAACGCCGATGTTCGTGTGTACTTCTTCCGGCTGGCTGATACCCAAGGCGAGCGCCTGTCGGTAATACTCAATCGCCTCGGCATAACGCCCGGCAACACGCAAATAATAACCGCAATTGAAGTGCGCGCCAGCATGCTGCTTATGGTGGTGTGCATAGGTACGGTAAAGCTCAGCGGCTTGCTCAGGCAGCTTCAACTGACTTGCCACGGCAGCAGCTTGGTCAAGCAGACCAAGATTATTTGGCTGCTCAACCAACTGCTGGCAAAGGCGTTCAAGTTGTGTCTGTAAGCCCTGAGGTGTCACCGCATTAACCCCAATAGTTATTTAAGCGCAGTTAAAGCGTCAGTTAAGGGCGCCAAGTGTTTACTGTAGGCACTCGCGCGGCCTTTAGCTTTCGCGTACACCTTTTGACTCATAGGCTCGCCCCGCGCTGTAGTAACGCTGGTCGCAATGCTTACATAGTCATCTTGCGCAGAGTCAGCGGTTAGGCCGCAGAACTCAAGCAACTGTTGCTGAGTTGCTGCGCTGTCGCTAATCATGGCTTCATAATCAACGCTAAGCATCTCATCACCAAGTGTTGATTGCCACGCGCTCATTAAGGCCTGGTAGTGCGAATAGTAATGGCCCAGTTCAGCTTGATCGTACGCGTAGGCATAACGGTCGCTGAACAATGTGCGGTAAATTGACCAACAGGTGTCCAACGCATCACGTTGCACGTGAATGATTTTCGCGGTTGGCAGCGCCTTTTTGATCAAGCCGCAGTACAAGAAGTTGAATGGCAGTTTATCAACAACAAATTCGTGCCCATCAGCAACTTCTGAAACTTTAGCCAAATACGCTTTGCCAAGGTCGGTGTAGTTTAAATTCTGCAGCGCTTGTTCGCGTGTCGCCCCGCTGTGTTCAGCTAGGTAGCTCGCTATCGCTTCGTTAAGGAGTAACGGGAAATCAGCAAACTCACCCAGTGACTTAACATTTGGGTGTGCCGCTAAGTAGCGCTCAACCAAGGTCGCACCGCTGTTGGGCATACTCACCACAAATACAGGTGTTATCGCGGTCTTCTTATTGCCACGCCCTTGTGTGTTCCAGGTTTTCGCAACTTGGGTGAGTTGCTGCAGCGCGTCAAGCTCTGCAGCTTCGTTATATGGCGTGATTTTCTTCTGCAACGCATTGCCCGTGCTAGCAGCATTAAATGCCAGCTCATGTTCACCAAGGTCGTCATATTCTTTTGCCAATGCGAACCATAGCGGCGTATCCGCAACCTGGTCGGCGCGCGCCCGCTCTTTCAATGCATCAATATGGTTACGCGTTTTGGTTTGCTTGCGCAGCAACGCCAGCACGTAATGCGCCATGCTCGGCGCTTGCTCGTTATCACAAACTTTCTTAATTATTTTTTCAGCAGCTTTGGTATCGCCCAAGAACCAGCGGTTCAGGCCTTCATCGAAGGCTAAAACAACGTCGTCTGGGTGCTGTTTGAGCAGGTTTTCAATTATCGCCAACGCGTTCGCTGGCTGATCCAGCTGCGTATAAAAACGTGCGAGCTGTTGTTGGTACTGTTTATTGTCTTGCGCGAGCTTGGTTGCAGCTTCTAGCGCAGTTGCCAATTGTTTGCGCTCATTCAAGCGGTCAAGCACATACAGCCGGTCAATATGGAATACGATTTGCTCTGGCATGGCTTTAATTGCGCGGGTCAAATAAGCCAACGCGCCCTGCAGGTCGCCTTGCTGATTGCATACCTGCGCAGCCAGATGAAGTAATGCAGCCGAATCTGGCGCTTTGCCGAGCGCATCGTCAATGTAGTCGCGTGCGGCTTGGTGCTGCCCGCCTTTCACGAGTGTAGATACGTATTTTGTTATGGTTTGAATATCGGTTACCGATGACTGCTCACTCATGTTACTTATCCTGGAATGCTGTTGTTTTACTGAAGCGGAAATAAAAAACGGCGACTAATGTCGCCGTTTTATTAAACGCTAATTCTTTCGCTATTAGAAGCGGAAAGTTACGCTTGCGTGGATGTAACGACCCAATGTGTCGTAGAAACCAGCAACAGTGTTTGCGTTAGTAGACAGTGAACCGCCAACCAATGGTGGCTCTTTATCTAAGATGTTGTTGATACCAAGAAGAAGTGAAGTATTTTCGTTCACATCAAACGTACCTACTACGTCTAAGTAGCTTTGTGAACCAATACCTTTACCAACCAATAACTGGTCAGTAGATCCTTCATAGTCAACACCACCGAAGTAGCGCCATTTCAACTGTGCAGTCCAGATATCATCCGGAGTGTACGTCATGGTTAACGAGTGACGCCAGTCTGGCTGTGGGAAACAGTTTGAACTGATTAAGCCCGCACAGTCTTGACCTACGCTATCTGCGTACTTCTCAAGGTACAATGAACCATTCATACGCGCAGTAATAGTACCGCCAAGAACGTTTTCCAGAGTATAGTTAGCGTTTAAGTCAACACCGCTATATTCTTCTGAACCAACGTTGATGTTAGTTGCACGAACGAATCCATCGTTACCACGCCACAAGCTGCCTGATGGCGCACGGTTTACGTTGTCACAGTAAACTGCTTGACCAGTTTCACCACACAAACGAAGTGTGTTTGAAGCACCTAAGGTACCGATAACTTCGTCGATTTCGATCATCCAGTAGTCAACTGTGAAGTTCAAGTTGTCCATTGGGTTCGCAACAACACCGAATGTTAAGGTATCAGCTACTTCTGGTTGCAATTCAGTGTTACCACCGAACAAACCGTTGTACTGTGATGCAGGGTTAGCATCAACATTACCGTATTGCGCTGAAGTTACGCCAGTGTTCGCACACTGCGCTGCAGTGAACTCAGGAGTATCGCCAGCAC
This sequence comes from Pseudidiomarina sp., assembly GCF_048267825.1. Lineage (NCBI taxonomy): Bacteria > Pseudomonadati > Pseudomonadota > Gammaproteobacteria > Alteromonadales > Idiomarinaceae > Pseudidiomarina > Pseudidiomarina sp. The sequence continues at coordinate 2,181 of NZ_JBLWWR010000011.1, read as the reverse complement.
ATGGGTCTGTACCACCCCACAAACCGATAGAGGTTGCAGCGAACAATTCACCAACGTTTGGAGCACGTACTGCACGGTTGTAGCTTGCACGAACTTTCCAGTCAGCAGTGATGTTGTAATCTAAAGCTGCTTTATAAGTCGTTTCGTTACCAGAAGTGCTGTAGTCAGAGAAACGTACACCTAAATCTAAGGTCATGCTATCAATGCCGTCACGGCCTTCAGCAATTGGTACGCTCAACTCACCAAACAATTCTTTAACGTTGTAACCACCAGTCAAACTGTTAGTTGGGCCACCTTGGCCAGCCAACGCGCCTTCTTGATAGATAGTGTCAGCAGTACGCTCGAAATCCACTTCGCGGTTTTCAACACCAAATACTGCAGCCATTGGCAAATCAGAAGATGGTAAGCTTGCGCCCAATTCACCGGTCACGAATGCGTTCACGATACGCTGTGAAGTGATACCGGTCATGATTGCAACGCCACCTAATGCATCAGCAGATTCTGCAGTAACACCGCCTGGCGTGAACACGTCGTATTCAGCATTTTCTAACGCATCTTGTACATACTTGATGTAGAAGTCATTTACATACGCAGTGTTTGAAGAAGTTGAACCATACTGGAATGACGCATCATATGACCAGTTTGAATTCAAGTAACCTTCAGCACCAACAACCATACGGAACGCACTGTGTTCCAGGTTGTTCATACGTGGGCCGCCTTCAACGTTACGCTTACCGATGTAAGCGCCAACAGTTTCAACGTCTGGCCCGAATTCGCTACGGAATTGAGCACGTTGTGCGTCACTGAATAGCGCGCTGTTGATGTCGATATCTTGACGGAATGCGTAGAAAGTACCTGACTCAGCGATCTGAGCAACAGTACGGTCATGCATATAGCTCAATTCCATGTACGGACGGAATGAGTCGTTTACTTCATAGTCTACGAACGCACCCATAGTGTAACGGGTGTCTGGACGCATGAAGTGGTTAACTGGCGCGTAGTTATAAACGTTGGTGCCGTCATACGGAGAGAAGCTGCCGTCACCATTCAATGACCACCAAACTTCTTGGCTCAGATCGTATTCGCCGTCAACGATTGGCGCGAAGAACGTGTTTGGTAATGGCGCAGTAGATGAACCACCACAAGCAGTACCGGCTGCGTTCAGAGCACATGATGAATAGTCACGTGATGCCTGACGAAGCTCGTTAATTTGGCGCCATGTTGCGTATGCAGTTGCGTGACCTTTACCGCCAGCGAAGCTGCTACCCATGGTTACGTCGATGTTGTACGACTTACCGTCGATACCGCTACCACCAGTAGGGTAACCGAAGTTCGCGTCATCCATCAGGCCTTGCATGTAGTCGTTGCCATTGCTGTGCTGGTAACCAGAGGCACCTACATTAACTTCTAAGCCTTCGAAATCATCTTTCATTACGAAGTTAACAACACCAGCTACGGCGTCAGCACCGTAAGTTGCAGAACCACCACCGGTAAGCACTTCAACACGCTCAACTAAAGCTGATGGAATTTGGTTAACGTCAGCTGCTTGCGAATAAATACCGCCTGATTGCAGACGACGACCATTCATAAGTACCAAGGTACGGTTCGTACCGATACCACGAAGGTCAAGTGTTGCTACACCAGATGCACCGTTCGCAATAAATGACGTTTGTGCTGCTTCTACCTGTGGAAGACTGTTCATCAAATCTTCGATACGGGTAAAACCAGAGTTTTTGATTTCTTCAGAAGAGGTGATTTGTACTGGGCTAGATGACTCATAGTCAGTACGTTTGATACGTGAACCTGTTACGGTAATACGTTCTTGAGCTTCTTCAGCTTGGTCATCGCCAGACTGGTCCTGCGCTGCCGCAGTGCCTGACAACGCAAGTGAAGCGCCACCGAACATAAGAGCCAAGCGGATAGACTTAGCTAATTTATTATTAGTATACATACTGTGTTCTCCCTGGATCACTTATACGTGATTTACTAGGTTTAAAGTCGGCACGTGAACGCCCGCGTGCGTCTTATAAATCGTGCGTTTTAACGCATTCGCATGCATAAAAAACACCCGACATCACCCGATATTAATTAAAACAAAGCCGTTTCACAAGCCCAGAAGTGCAATTAAACCATTTGATTGTAAATATAAATAAAAAAAGCCCGCCTCTTTGCAGAGGCGGG
>NZ_JBLWWR010000010.1:0-84629 GCF_048267825.1 Pseudidiomarina sp. | reverse complement strand
GGCCATGCCACTTGCATTCGCTTTGAGATCAAGTACTTCAGCTTGTAATAAGATTGACTCAAGTAATTGCTCAATACCTTCGCCTGAATGCGCTGATACTGGCACAAACATCACGTCACCGCCCCACTCTTCAGGGATAACGTCACGCTGCGCAAGTTCGTTTTTAACACGATCAGGATCAGCTTCTTCTTTATCCATTTTGTTGATTGCAACAACCAATGGCACGCCAGCAGCTTTCGCGTGCTGAATTGCTTCCAAAGTTTGTGGCATTACGCCGTCGTCGGCTGCAACCACCAAGATAACGATATCCGTTGCACCTGCACCACGTGCACGCATTGACGTAAATGCAGCGTGACCAGGAGTATCAAGGAAGGTGATCATGCCGTGATCGGTTTCAACGTGGTAAGCACCAATGTGCTGGGTAATACCACCCGCTTCGCCGCTTGCCACTTTCGCTTTACGAATATAATCCAACAACGAGGTTTTACCGTGGTCAACGTGACCCATAACGGTAACAACCGGTGCACGCGACACCTGCTGCTGGTTTTCAGACTCATTACGGTCTGCCAAGATTTCTTGCTCAAGCGCGTTCTCACTAACCAACAACACTTTATGACCCATTTCTTCAACGACTAATGACGCCGTTTCCTGGTCTAAAACCTGGTTAATTGTGACCATCTCACCCATTTTCATCATGGTTTTGATCACTTCGCCAGTTTTAACAGCCATGCGGTTTGCAAGTTCACCAACGGTGATGGTTTCACCGAGCTTCACTTCACGCTCTACTGGCGCTGCAGGCTTATTAAAGCCATGCTGCAAGGTAGAACGTTTCGAGCCTTTCCGACGTTTTTCACGGCGCGGTGATTCATCACGCTCGTCATCTTTACCACGACGCTTACTCTTGTTGCGACGGGCACGACGTTCTTCACCTTCGTCTTGCTCATCTTCAGCCGCTTGCGCGGTTTGCGATGTGGTGAAGTGAACTTCTTCTTGCTCAGCTTTCTTACGCTTGGCTTCTTCTTCTTGCCAGCGTGCTTCGTTTTCTTCTGCCAAACGGCGTGCTTCTTCCGCTTGTTTTAAAGCTTCAGCTTCAGCTTTTTTACGCGCTTCTTCTTCTTGCGCTTTACGCAAACGATCGGCTTCAGCTTTAATTTCATCAGCTTTTTGACGTTCTTCAGGCGTCATCGCTGCACGCTTTTCAGCTTCAGCTTTGGCCTTAGCTTTTTCTTTTTCTTTGCGTGCTGCTTCTTGTTTCGCTTTTTCTTCCGCCGCTTTAGCGTCTGCTTTTGCTTTGGCTTCTGCCGCTGCTTTCGCTTCTTCTTCTTTGCGCTTGGCTTCTAAGGCTAAACGTTCTTGTTCTGCTTTCTGATCAGCTTTTTCTTGGTCTTCACGTTGCTGATCTTCCAGCGCTGAGCGCTTCACATAAGTGCGTTTCTTACGCACTTCAACTTGAACAGATTTGTTACGACCTGGGCCGCCACCAATACTCAAGGTGCTTTTTTCTTTGCGCTTTAACGTCATTTTGGCCGGCTCACTTGGGCCACTGCCACCATGCGCTTTGTTTAAATGGGCTAACAGGGCCTGTTTTTCGTCTTCCGTCACACTGTCGCCTGGCTGCTTTTTCATGCCTGCTTCCGCAAACTGTTGCACCAAACGATCAACTGTCGTACCGACATCGTTAGCTAGTTTATCCAGCGTTACTTCTTCCATAGTCTGTAGTACCCCCGTTGATCTTATTCTTCATTACCGAACCAGCAGATGTTACGCGCTTGCATAATCAGCTCGCCTGCTCGCTCTTCGGTTAGTTCGTCAATATCGGCCAAATCATCAATACCTTGCTCTGCAAGGTCTTCTAAGGTGACGATACCGTGACTTGCAAATACGAAAGCCAAATGACGATCTAAACCTTCAAGGTTCAGTAGTGTTTCATCTGGCTCAGCACTTTCTAACGACTCTTCGTTGGCCAAGGCTTGTGTGGTTAGCACGCCTTTCGCACGGCTACGTAATTCTTCAACGATGTCCTCGTCCATACCTTCAATATCTAACAGCTCGTCAACTGGTACATACGCGATTTCTTCTAAGGTTGAGAAGCCTTCATCCACCAATACTCCAGCGAAATCTTCATCGATACCTAACTTCGACGTAAACAAGTCGAGCACTTTTTGTGCTTCGGCTTGGTTCTTCTCATTAAACTCATCAACCGACATTACATTCAACTGCCAACCCGTTAACTGGCTTGCAAGGCGAACGTTTTGGCCTGCTTTACCGATAGCTTGCGCAAGGTTGCCTTCTTCAACTGCGATATCCATTGTGTGAGCTTCTTCGTCAACCACAATAGACGCAACTTCAGCGGGTGCCATGGCGTTGATTACGAACTGCGCTGGGTTATCATCCCACAGTACGATGTCAACTCGCTCGCCACCTAATTCACCCGACACAGCTTGTACACGTGCACCACGCATACCAACACAAGCACCAACAGGGTCAATGCGACGATCGTTACTCTTCACCGCAATTTTTGCCCGCGAACCTGGATCACGCGCAGCACCACGGATTTCAATCATTTCTTCGCCGATTTCCGGCACTTCAATGCGGAACAGTTCAATCAAGAAATCTGGGTGCGTACGGCTGATAAACAACTGTGCGCCACGTGCCTCTGGGCGAACTTCATACAATAAGCCACGCAAACGGTCGCCAGCGCGGAATGATTCACGCGGCAACAAGTCTTCACGGTAAATAATAGCTTCTGCGTTGTTACCTAAATCTAAAATAACGTGCTCGCGCGTGGCGCGTTTTACGATACCGCTGACTAATTCGCCAACTTGATCTTGGTATTCATCAACCACTTTCGCCCGCTCGGCTTCACGAACCTTTTGTACGATAACTTGCTTGGCAGTTTGCGTCGTGATGCGGTCGAACTCAATTGAGTCAATTTGCTCTTCAACATAGTCACCCGCTTGAACACTTTCGTCTTCATACTGAGCAGCTGCTAAGCTGATTTCGCGATACGGGTGCTCAAGTGGCTGCTCACTGTCGTCAACCACTAACCAACGACGGTACGTATCAAATTCACCAGTATGGCGATCAATACTTACACGTACATCGATGTCACCGTCATATTTCTTTTTGGTTGCGTGCGCGAGCGCAGACTCAAGCGCTTCAAAAATCTTTTCTTTTGAAACATCTTTTTCATTTGAAACTGCTTCTGCAACCAATAATATTTCTTTTGCCATTGTTTTGCCTCGCCTACGCAATCCTTAGTTAAACTGAGGAACTAAATGAGCTTTCTTGATTGATGACTGCGCTACTTTAAACGCTTCGCCATCAATATTGAATTCAACGTAATCGCCATCAACTGCAGCAATTACACCTTTAAATTTACGTTTACCTTGTTGGGCCATGGTCAGCTCTACGGCTGCCGTTTCACCCAGGTAGTCAGCGTACTGAGCCGCTTTGAAGAAAGGCCGTTCCATACCAGGCGAAGAAACTTCAAGGAAATATTCACTTTGAATTGGATCTTCTACGTCTAAAATTGCACTAACCTGATGACTGACTTTTGCACAGTCATCTACACTTACGCCATCTTCATGGTCAATATAAACACGCAGCGTAGAATGCTTACCTGCACGCACAAATTCTACGCCCCACAAGGCATAGTCAAGTGCTGAAACAGCAGGTTCTATCATGTCGAATAAACGGTCTTCAATACGAGCCAAGTTTGCTAACTCCTAAAAACAAAAAAAGGGCGTAAACGCCCAGTGTTGTTGACTGCCCACTCAGTTGTACGCTCATACGCAGAACTGCCGCAGCAAAGGTCACATAGTAAAAAGCCCCGAACTGCTGCGGGGCTTTTAAAACACTGGACCCTTTTGTAATTGGTTGCGGGGGCAGGATTTGAACCTACGACCTTCGGGTTATGAGCCCGACGAGCTACCAGACTGCTCCACCCCGCGTCCGAAAACGTGTCCATATTATAAGGGTTTCCAACGGAAACGCAACCGTGGCCGGTCGCTAATTTGGTGCGGATGGCGGGACTTGAACCCGCACGCCCTAAAGCACTACCCCCTCAAGATAGCGTGTCTACCAATTCCACCACATCCGCAAAAAATCTTTTAGCAATTAAATGCTTAGTTACTACCTGGAACGTCACTATCGTTCGTAGGCACTGCTGGAACTTCTTCCACTGGCACTTCAATTTCATCGAAGTTACCTTTGGTGTCGCCATTGCCTGAGGATAAGTTACCTAGAATTAAACTCAGTACAAAAAACACAACAGCCAAAACAGCAGTTGTACGGGTTAGGAAGTTACCTGAACCGCCCGAACCGAATACAGTATTCGACGAACCAGCGCCGAATGAAGCGCCCATGTCTGCGCCTTTACCCTGTTGAATCATAATAAAACCAATCAGGATTAACGCAACAATCAAGTAGGCAATCAATAATATTTCGTACATAGCTTACTTACTCCGGGTTTGTGCAGCATCGCAGATGGCTACGAATTGCTCTGGCACTAAACTTGCGCCGCCTATCAAACCACCATCTATATCAGCTTGTGCAAAAAGTTGCTCAGCATTATCAGCTTTCACGCTACCACCATACAAAATCTGTAAGTTGGCGCCTGAAGGCCCGAATTTTTCATTTAACCAGTTACGTATAAATGCGTGAACTTCCTGCGCTTGTTCCGGCGAAGCGGTCAAGCCAGTTCCAATTGCCCAAACTGGTTCATAGGCAATCACTAAACGTTCTGCGCTTTCAATGTTCTGCAGCGCTTCACTCAGTTGCTGCGAAACAACATCAAAGGTGCGTTGCTGCTCACGTTCTTGCGCGCTTTCGCCAACACATAGCACTGCAGTCATCGGTGATGTTTCGAGCACATGGCTAACTTTCGCAGCAATACGCTTGGCATTATCACCATAAAACTGGCGGCGCTCAGAGTGCCCGATAAGAACCATGCTGGCACCAGCTTCCTGCACGAGTGCAAGGCTGTGTTCTCCAGTGTGGGCACCGTTCGAGTTCTCGTTCGCATCTTGCGCGCCTAACCGCACGTTGTCGTAAAATGCTGCTTGCTGCCAAGCGGGCATTAATACTGCGGGTGGACATACCACCACGCTTACTCCAGCGTGCTGTGCGGCACTGTCTCGGAGTGCTTCAGCCATGGTTACGACCAAGGCGCGGTCGCCGTTCATTTTCCAGTTAGCAATAACTAACGGTTGGCGTTGCATCTAAACCTCTGACTTCATTGAGAGCGGCGAGATATTACATAACCTCGCCCCAAGTTACAAGCAGTGAATGCTTAAATAGTTGTTCACTGATTAATTACTAGCCGCTTCCACTTCACTGGCAATTTCTTCAGCAAATTTGCGTACAGTTTTTGCTTCTTTGCCTTCTACCATGACACGTATTAACGGCTCAGTACCCGACTTGCGCAACAACACCCGACCATTGTTACCCAAAGCTTGTTCAACTTCGGTAACCACCGCTTGCACATTATCAGCTGCCAACGGGTCGGTTCCAGCTTCGAAACGCACATTCACTAACGCTTGCGGAAACTTGGTGAAGTTTTGCAGTAAATCGTCAAGGCTTCGGCCTTCGCGTTGCATTGCGGTAAGTACTTGCAAACCTGCAATGATGCCATCGCCGGTGCTATGGAATTGGCGATTAATAATATGGCCGGAATTTTCACCACCAATACGCCAATCACGTTTCACCAGCTCTTCCATCACGTAACGGTCACCAACTTTAGCCCGAACAAATGGAATGCGGCGATCAGTAAAAAACTTTTCCAGTGCAAAATTACTCATCAACGTGCCAACAATACCACCTTGCAGCAGGCCGTCTTGTTGAGCCGCACGCGCAAGAATATAAATAATATCGTCACCATCAACCACGCGGCCTGATGCGGTTACCATCATGATCCGGTCGCCATCACCATCAAGCGCAAACCCTAGGTCAGCGTTTACTTCAAGCACTTTGGCGCGCAGCGCATCAAGGTGGGTGGCACCACATTTTTCATTGATATTGACGCCATTTGGCTCCGTACCAATTTCCCAAATGTCTGCCCCCAATTCGCTGAGCACATCAGGGGCAATATGATAAGTTGCGCCATGCGCGCAATCGACCACTATCTTTAAACCTTTGAGTGATAAGTCAGACGGGAACACGCTTTTACAAAATTCAATATAGCGCCCTGGCGCATCATCAATGCGACTCGCCCGCCCCATATTCTCAGAAGGCACGCACCGAATTGGTTCATCCAATAAGCGTTCTATTTCTGCTTCGACACTGTCCGGCAGTTTACTGCCTGAGTCTGAGAAAAATTTAATGCCATTATCGTAATAAGGATTATGCGAAGCGCTAATTACAATCCCCGCTGCCGCGCGAAAGTTCCGCGTCAAATAGGCAACCGCTGGGGTTGGCATAGGGCCTAAAAACTCCACGCTGACACCGGCAGATAGCAAACCAGCTTCTAGCGCTGACTCCAGCATATACCCAGACAAACGGGTGTCTTTGCCCACCAATACACGATGGTTGCCATTTGCTGACAATACAGTACCGGCAGCCCATCCCAGTTTTACAGCAAAATCTGGGGTAATCGGAAAGTCACCAACGCGGCCACGAACCCCGTCAGTGCCAAAATATTTACGCTCACTCAAGCGAATTCTCCAGCCAAGGTTGCTGCAACGACTTTCATTGCATCAACCGTTTCCTTGACATCATGCACACGAATAATCTGTGCCCCTTTCATCGCGGCAATCGTTGCCGCTGCAATGCTACCCGCTAAGCGCTCGCTGACCTCACGGTTGGTAACTTGACCGACCATGGATTTGCGCGACATACCAATTAACAATGGCAGTTGCAGCTCATGGAACGCTTGCAAGCGTTGTAGCAACTGGTAATTATGCCTGACAGACTTACCAAATCCAAAGCCCGGATCGAGATATATATTATTTTTTTGAATGCCCGCGCTCACACAGGCGCGTACGCGCGCATCTAAAAACTGTTTTACTTCCACCACTACATCGTCGTAGCGCGGCTCGTGCTGCATGGTACGCGGTTCGCCTTGCATGTGCACCAGACACACTTTCACGTCCGGTCTGCTCGCTAGCAATAGCGCGGCACCTGTATCGCGCAGCGCATTGATATCATTAATCATACGCACGCCATACTTGAGTGCTTCGGCCATCACGGCTGTTTTGCACGTATCGACTGACAGCGACACATCAAAGTTTTCACGCAGCTTTTCCACAATCGGAATGACGCGCTCAAGCTCTTCTTGAGCGCTGACGCCTTCGCTTCCTGGGCGTGTTGATTCGCCACCAATATCAAGCCATGCGGCACCATCAGCAACCATGTGTTCGGCTTGATAAAGTGCCCGGTCAACCTGATTAAACTTGCCACCGTCTGAAAACGAATCAGGTGTTGCGTTCAATATACCCATGACTTCAATGTTTGTGCGTGTATCCGACATGACTTCGTACCTGTGTTCACTCAAAAAAAAGCCCCGAATTACGGGGCTTCTTATTATTGCTTAACTGGCTGGAGAATCTCCAGCTGGTTTGCTCGTTGGCACCGGTTTGCTAACTTCAGACTCACCGTCATCACCACCGGGTTTATTACTGTCACGCTGCTGCCAGTCTCGTGGCTCGCGCACGTCACGACGATTCATCAAGTCATCAATCTGATCTGCGTCAATGGTTTCATACTTCATTAACGCATCTTTCATGGTATGCAAGATGTCGACGTTTTCTTCCAAGATACGTTTCGCGCGATCGTAGTTGCGATCAATAAATAGCTTCACTTCTTGGTCAATGGCACGCGCAGTATCATCTGACATGTGCTTATGCTGCGTCACCGAGCGACCTAAGAACACTTCGTTTTCATCTTCCGCATACAGCAATGGCCCCATTTTTTCGGACAAGCCCCACTGAGTCACCATTTTGCGAGCAATTTGGGTTGCGCGTTCAATATCATTTGAAGCGCCAGTGGTAACTTTTTCATCGCCATAAATTATCTGTTCCGCCAAACGGCCCCCAAACAGACTTGAAATCATACTTTCCAGATGCTGCTTAGAGTGGCTAACACGGTCTTGCTCAGGCAAGTACATGGTAACCCCTAATGCACGCCCACGCGGTATGATGGATACTTTATAGACTGGGTCATGCTCAGGCACCAATCGCCCGACAATCGCGTGACCAGCTTCATGATAGGCAGTCATCGCCTTTTCTTCTTCGGTCATCACCATTGACCGACGCTCTGCACCCATCATGATTTTATCTTTGGCTTTTTCAAACTCTTCCATGGAAACGACTTTCTTGTTGCCACGCGCTGCGAACAAGGCGGCTTCGTTAACCAAGTTGGCTAAATCAGCACCCGAGAACCCGGGGGTACCGCGCGCTATAACTGAGGCTTCAACGTCTTTGCCCAAGGGTACTTTTCGCATGTGTACTTTAAGAATTTGTTCACGACCACGCACATCCGGCAAACCGACCATCACTTGACGGTCAAAGCGACCAGGGCGCAGTAAAGCAGGGTCTAAAACGTCCGGACGGTTTGTTGCAGCAATAACGATAATACCCTCATTGCCCTCAAAGCCATCCATTTCTACCAACATTTGGTTCAACGTTTGTTCGCGCTCATCGTGACCGCCACCTAAACCAGCACCACGTTGACGTCCAACAGCATCAATCTCGTCAATAAAGATAATGCACGGTGCAGCTTTCTTCGCTTGTTCAAACATATCACGGACACGTGAAGCACCCACACCAACAAACATTTCTACGAAATCAGAACCTGAAATCGAGAAAAACGGCACCCGTGCTTCACCGGCAATGGCTTTCGCCAATAATGTTTTACCTGTACCTGGAGGACCTACCATGAGCACCCCAGTCGGAATTTTACCGCCCAGATGCTGGAAGCGACTTGGGTCTTTCAAGTAATCAACCAACTCGCTGACTTCTTCTTTGGCTTCATCACAACCCGCCACGTCAGCAAATGTGGTTTTGATTTGGTCTTCGCTCATCAACCGCGCTTTGCTTTTACCGAAAGACATCGCGCCGCGGCCGCCGCCACCACCTTGCATTTGTCGCATGAAAAATATCCACACGCCAATCAGTAAGATCATCGGGAACCAAGAAATGAAGATTTGAGCTAACATGCTCGGTTCTTCTGGCAGCTTGCCGTTTACTTCAACGTTGTTTTCTAACAAGTCATCCAAAAGTTTCGGATCATATTGAGTTGGCACTACCGTTGTAAACGGTTCACCACTGCGCGCTTGCGCAGTAATCACCCGCCCGTCGATATCAACCTTGCTTACGCCACCGTTATGCACTTGGTTGATAAACTGGCTGTAGGGCACTTGCTGGCTAGTGCTGCCGCTTTGACTGAAGTTATTAAACACAGTCATTAAAACTACGGCTATCACAAGCCATAGTATGAGATTCTTTGCCATATCGCTCAAAGCTGACTACCTCTTGTTTGCATTTGTAGCACGCCTTACAGAGTACTACAGTTTGTATCCGGTCGCTACCAGATACACCTCACGAGAACGCGCTCGTGATGAATCAGGTTTGCGGGTTTTCACCGTAGTGAATGCCGCACGTAAATCTTTCAAAAACTCTTCAAACCCTTGCCCCTGAAATACTTTGACGACAAAACTGCCGTTTGGTTTCAATACCTGATGACACATATCTAAAGCCAATTCAACAAGATACATTGATCGCGGCTGGTCAACATTGTCATTACCACTCATATTGGGTGCCATATCGGACAATACAACATCTACGTTTTTGCCGCCAATTCGGCTCAACAGCGCAGCTAAAACTTCTTCGTCACAAAAGTCACCTTCAAGAAAGTCGACACCGGCGATTGGGTCCATCGGTAAAATATCACAGGCGATGACTTCGCAATTACCGTGTAGGCTATCTACCACAAACTGTGACCAACCACCCGGCGCTGCGCCAAGATCCACCACCGTCTGACCTTGTTTTAAAATTCGGTCGCGCTGCTGAATCTCTTCTATTTTAAACACTGCGCGGGAGCGATAGCCCTTTTTTTGCGCTTTCTGTACATAATGATCGCTAAAGTGTTCTTGTAACCAGCGTGTACTGCTGGCGGAGCGTTTTTTTGTCATGTTTCTCTTACCAAACTGGCTTCTTCTACCCAGATGGCGGTAGAATAGCGAAAATTCAAGTCAATTGATGGGATATATTACATGGCAACGGCCGTAACCTTAAGCAATAAACAGAAACAACACCTAAAATCGTTGGCTCATTCGTTAAAACCGGTCGTCTTGTTGGGCGCTAATGGTCTGACTGAAGGCGTCATGGCGGAAATTGAACTGGCTCTTGAACATCATGAGTTAATTAAAGTGCGCGTACCTGATGAAGATCGGGAATTGCGTGAGCAAGTGTATGCAACCATCGTTGCGCATACAGGCGGCACGAAAGTTCAAGTTGTGGGTAAAATTTTGACATTATATAAACCAAGCCCTGCGGGAAAAATTCAACTGCCGCGCGCTTAACCTTCGACTACCCTTTCCGATTTCCCTGTGCTGTCGCCAATGCAATTGCTACTTGGCGCAGCGCAGTGTCCAGTAACATACCGTCACCGCGCCGTTTCAAAAATGTTTCAGCCATTATCTGACGGTTCTGCTCGGTCATCTCGACCTTATAATGCTGCATTATCGGCTCTACGTGCTCGAGTGCCTTGAGCGTTAAAGTCACGGCTTCATTAGACTGATACTCGGTTCCCGTTTCACTCACAACCGAACTCACATTCGGATAAAACAAATCGGTGCTCGGCGCGAAGAACCAATCTAACGACACGTTGTGTCGCAGCAAACCTTCGACAACACGATCATAATTAACTGAGTTTCGGCGTTTCCAATTGCTGTGTGTACTGGGAGGAAGCCCCAACCAACGCATGATCGCGCTCGCTGACTTTTGCTGTGATACCAGTGCTAACCGCGCCATACAGGTATCCACATCCGGTAAATCAAGGTTGCTTTTGAGCGTTGTCTGTGGTCTATTTTGTGCGGTTATGTCATTTGACACTGTATTATTATTTTTTACGTCATTTGACATAAAAAGCCTTCATATGAGTTAACTTTGGAACTCTCTGTGAATTAATTATTCACTACCATTGAACAAGAAGCACTATACCTGATGGACAGTAAACAAATCAAAAAGGAATTAATGCGGCGCGGATTCGATTTTTCGATGATTGCTGAAGCACTCGGGAAGAGCCCTTCTCTGGTGTCGAAGGTTGCATCCCGCAAGGCACGCTCACAACCGGTAGCATTGGCTATTGCAAAAGCGTTAGGCGAGGATATTGAAGTCGTTTTTCCTGATGTTGAGGCGTATCATCAACAGCCTTTAACGAGCGAGCAACGCAAACAAAAACAGCGCGAACTGGTCGCGCTGTTGAAGGGTTAATACTTTCTAACCTTATATATTCAAACGGCTAAACGTAAGCGACGTTCACCACTTCGTATTCAACTTCTCCGTTTGGTGTATTAACCCGTGCCACATCGTCAATTCCTTTACCAATCAGCGCGCGCGCAATCGGCGAGTTGATTGAAATAAGATTTTGCTTAATGTCAGCCTCGTCGTCACCCACAATTCGATAGGTAACTTCCTTTTCGGTTACGGTATTATAGAGTGTCACCGTCGCCCCAAAAATGACTTTGCCTTGGTTTGGAACTTTGGTGACATCAATGATTTGCGCATTGGACAATTTAGCTTCAATTTCTTGAATCCGTCCTTCACAAAACCCTTGTTGTTCCCGTGCCGCGTGGTACTCGGCATTTTCTTTAAGATCGCCATGCTCCCGCGCATCAGATATAGCCTGAATAATACGCGGTCGATCTTCTGTTTTTAAACGTTTCAATTCTACCCGCAACATTTCTGCGCCGTGGGTAGTCATTGGAATTTGATTCATCGTTCTAAAACCCTTTTATGCAGTGCCTGCAACGAATTTACGCGCGCACGGTCATCCGCCGTATTCGCTTTCACTGTCGCAAACGCTGCGTTTAATGTTGTGGTATAGATTACTTTATTCAACAGCGCTTCACGACGAATGTAGACGGAGTCTTCAATCGCCTGACGCCCTTCAACTGTATTGATAATGTAACTGTACTCGCCGTTCTTAATTGCATCAACAATATTCGGCCGGCCTTCCTGCAGCTTATTCACTACAGAGCAAGCTATACCATCGTCTTTAAGTAATTTTGCGGTGCCGCGTGTCGCTTCCAAACTAAAGCCAAGCCCGATAAGGCCGCGCGCCAAGTCAAATAAGCGTGCTTTGTCGCCATCACGAACCGACAGCAAGGCTTTACCAGCTTTCGCCAGTGCTTCACCTGCACCCAAATTCGCCTTCGCATAAGCTTCTTCAAAGCTTTCGCCTACGCCCATCACCTCACCGGTAGAGCGCATTTCAGGACCACGGATTGGATCCACACCCTGGAACTTAGCAAATGGAATCACCACTTCTTTCACAGAGTAGTACGGTGGAATAACTTCTTCCGTATACCCCTGTTGTGCAAGTGACTGCCCCACCATAACGCGCGCTGCTATCTTCGCCAGCGGCAAACCAGTAGCTTTGGAGACAAACGGAACAGTGCGCGCCGCCCGCGGATTCACTTCAATCAGATAAATTTCATCATCTTTTACCGCAAACTGCGCATTCATCAAACCATTAACACCCAGCTCAAAGGCCAGTTTACGCATCTGATCACGCAACTCGTCCTGAATCTTATCGCTTAACGAATAAGGGGGTAATGAACAGGCGGAATCGCCTGAATGCACACCGGCTTGCTCGATATGCTGCATGATGCCGCCAATCAGTACATCAGTACCGTCACAGATGGCATCAACGTCCACTTCGATGGCGTTATCGAGAAAACGGTCTAACAATACCGGTGCTGAATTCGAAACCTTCACGGCGTCAGTTAAGTAACGCAATAAGTCAACTTCATCGTAGACGATTTCCATGGCGCGGCCACCCAACACGTACGAAGGACGCACAACCAATGGGTAACCAATACGCGCAGCTTCACGCAATGCCTGATCAACCTTCGTTACCGTTGCATTTTCTGGTTGTTTCAAGCCCAACCGCGTTACGGCACTTTGGAAGCGCTCACGGTCTTCAGCACGGTCAATCGCATCAGGTGACGTGCCTATCACTGGCACACCGTTCGCTTCAAGCTCACGGGCCAATTTAAGCGGCGTTTGACCGCCATACTGCACAATAACGCCTTTCGGTTTTTCAACACGAACAATTTCCAGAACATCTTCCAGAGTAATCGGCTCAAAGTACAAGCGATCAGAGGTGTCATAGTCCGTTGAAACAGTCTCTGGGTTACAGTTCACCATGATGGTTTCATAGCCATCTTCACGCAGCGCCAGCGCCGCATGAACACAACAATAATCAAATTCAATACCTTGACCAATGCGATTTGGGCCGCCACCGATAACCATAATCTTGTCGCGATCACTCGGAGCTGCTTCACACTCTTCGTCGTAGGTGGAGTACATGTATGCCGTATCTGAACGGAATTCCGCCGCACAGGTATCAACACGCTTGTACACGGGGTGAATACCTAGCTCATTACGACGGCGGCGAACCTCAGTTTCAGCCACATCAAGCAGGTCGGCAATACGCTTGTCAGCAAAGCCTTTACGTTTTAATAACCGCAATACATGCGCATCAAGGCCAACCATGCCAAGCTTCTGAATTTCGTCTTCAAGCAGCACAATTTCTTCTATCTGAATTAAGTACCACTCATCAATACGCGTCAGTTCAAATACTTCACGCACTGTCATGCCCAAGCGAAACGCATCGGCAATATAGAAGATACGCTCGGCACCAGGTTCTTTCAGCTCACGAATAACTTTGCCGCGCGATTCTGCGTCATTCGGATCAACCATCGGGTCAAAACCCGACACGCCGATTTCCAAACCACGCAATGCTTTTTGCATTGATTCTTGCTGGTTACGACCAATTGCCATCACCTCACCCACTGATTTCATCTGGGTGGTTAGGCGGTCGTTACAACCCGCAAATTTTTCAAAATTGAAGCGCGGTATCTTGGTCACCACGTAGTCGAGCGCAGGCTCGAATGACGCCGGTGTTACACCGCCAGTAATTTCATTTTCGAGTTCATCAAGGGTATAGCCAACAGCAAGTTTCGCCGCCACTTTGGCGATTGGGAAACCTGTCGCTTTCGAAGCCAATGCCGATGAACGGGACACCCGCGGGTTCATTTCAATAATAACCATGCGTCCAGTATCTGGGTCGACACCAAACTGTACGTTTGAACCGCCGGTTTCAACGCCGATTTCGCGCAATACGGCCATCGCGGCATCACGCATCAGCTGATATTCTTTATCAGACAGTGTTTGTGACGGCGCAACGGTGATTGAATCACCCGTATGAATACCCATGGCATCAAAGTTTTCAATCGCGCATACGATAATGCAGTTGTCCGCTTTGTCGCGAACCACTTCCATTTCATATTCTTTCCAACCAATCAATGACTGGTCAATAAGCAACTCTTTGGTTGGCGATAAATCTAACCCGCGGCGACAAATTTCTTCAAACTCTTCGCGGTTATAAGCGATACCACCACCGCTGCCGCCCATGGTAAAGCTTGGGCGAATAATCAGCGGAAATCCAAATTCTTCCTGAATTTCGAAGGCTTGCTGTAAGCTGCGTGCAACTTTTGCATTCGGTGTTTCAAGCCCAATGGCTTTCATTGCTTTATCGAAACGATCGCGGTCTTCCGCTTTGTCGATAGCATCGGCGTTGGCACCGATCATTTCTACGTTGTATTTATCCAGTACACCATGCTTATCTAGCTCAAGTGCACAATTCAATGCCGTTTGCCCACCCATGGTTGGCAATACTGCATCAGGGCGCTCAACTTCAATGATTTTCGCGACCACTTCCCAATGAATTGGCTCAATGTAGGTTACATCCGCCATTTCAGGGTCGGTCATGATGGTTGCCGGATTAGAGTTAACCAAAATGACCCGGTAACCCTCTTCGCGCAGCGCTTTACATGCTTGTGCGCCAGAGTAGTCGAATTCACAGGCCTGGCCGATAACAATCGGGCCAGCGCCAATAATCAGAATGCTTTTGATATCGGTACGTTTTGGCATAGTTACTGGCTCATCAATTCAATAAAGTGGTCAAATAACGGTGCGGCATCGTTCGGCCCCGGACTTGCTTCTGGGTGGCCTTGAAAACTAAATGCTTTCACATCAGTACGTTCAATACCTTGCAGGGTACCGTCAAAGAGTGACTTGTGCGTGGCTTTAATGTTTTCCGGTAAACTTGTTTCATCAACCGCAAAGCCATGGTTTTGACTGGTAATCATCACGCGTCGCGTGGCTAAGTCTTGCACTGGGTGGTTAGCACCATGGTGGCCAAGCTTCATCTTAGTCGTTTTTGCGCCACTGGCTAACGCCAAGAGTTGGTGGCCAAGGCAAATACCAAATATCGGCATTTTCGCCTCAATCAATTCTTGAATTGCGGTTATTGCGTAATCGCACGGCTCTGGGTCACCGGGGCCATTGGATAAGAACACGCCATCCGGTTTCATTGCCAATACGTCTTTGGCAGGTGTTTGCGCCGGTACCAATGTCACCTTACAACCACGGTCCGCCAACATTCTCAGAATATTGCGTTTACACCCATAGTCATAGGCAACAACATGGAATTTAGGGTCACTTAGCTCACTAAAGCCCTGACCAAGCTTCCAGCTTTTGCTCGTCCACTCAACCGGTGTGCGAAGGCTTACTTCTTTGGCTAAATCCAGCCCTTTCAGGCCAGGAAACTGCTGTGCAAGTTCAAGCGCTTTGTTTGCGTCAATTTCACCGGCAATATTGCCCGCAATAATGCAGCCGTTCTGCGCACCTTTCTCGCGCAAAATGCGAGTTAATTTGCGCGTATCAATATCCGCTATCCCAACCACATTGCGTTGGCGCAAATAATCCCCCAACGACTGCTCGCCGCGGAAGTTACTGGCCTTTAACGACAGATCACGAATAATCAGGCCTTTTGCCCAAACGCGATTCGATTCTTCATCTTCGTGATTGGTGCCGTAATTGCCGATGTGGGGATAAGTAAGAGTAACGATCTGTTCTGCGTAGGAGGGGTCGGTGAGAATTTCTTGGTAACCGGTCATGGCGGTGTTAAAGACAACTTCACCAACTGCGGTACCGCCGGCGCCAATCGCCGTGCCGTGAAAAACAGTCCCATCGGCAAGTACCAAAATGGCTTTACTTGCTGAGTGGCTCGCTAGAATACTCAAGGTTAACCTCCGTACATAAAAAAACGGGTGAATCAAATAATGACTTCCCCGTTGATTACCTTGCACCAGCGTCGGATATTCATTCAATGAATACCAGTGGAGTGCGCGTTTCAGCTTGCCTGAAAGTTACCGGCAAATTGATCGTATTCTACAGAAAATACGGCCTTGGGTAAACTGAAAAATCACGCAGCTTTAAGCTAAGCCAATTGTTTCAAAAGTGTATTCAAAGCCAGCATGTCAGCCATCGCATACCGACCTCTCGGCTGCTGGGTTAGCCACTGGGCTGCTTGCACGGCGCCTTGTGCAAAAATATTCCGATTGCCAACTTTGTGCGTTAACTCAATACGTTCACCTGGCTGCGCAAATAAAACACTGTGTTCGCCAATGATGTCGCCAGCACGAATTACGGAAAAGCCAATACTCCCGGCTTCACGAACGCCGTCACCACGAATTCCGGCAGACACTTGGGGTAAAGATTTACCGCGACCTTCGGCGGCACTTTCTCCAAGCACCAATGCGGTACCCGACGGAGCGTCGCGTTTGGCGCTATGGTGTGCTTCAATAATTTCAATATCGCAATTTGGGAGTGCCGCGCTGGTTAGTTTCACCAGTTGTTGCAGCAAGGTGATGCCAACGCTGGTATTCGCGGCATATAATACAGGTATCTGCTGTGCAGCAGCATCAATAGCTTGCTGTTGCTGTGCGTTTAGTCCGGTGGTGCAAATAACGACTGGCAGTTGTAACCGCTGCGCATGCTGTAAATTATCTGTCAGCGCCTGCGGCAGCGAGAAATCAATCAGCACATCAGCTTGCTGGGGCGCAAGCTCACTAAGCGTTTGATAATGCAGTGAGGCGAAAACTGGTTGCCCACGGTGTTCGGACTGATCACTAACTATTGCAGCAGTAACATGCACCCCTGCCTGCTTAGCTGCTGCAATAACGGCCTGTCCCATACGCCCGCTGGCCCCGAGAATTCCTACGTTCATAAAACCTCGTCGTTATTAGTTAATCGTTAATCGTTAATCGTTAATCGTTAATCGTTAATCGTTAGTGAGAGTTTAGCGAAGCTCACTGGGATTAGCTATTATCCTTTAACGACTCACGTTGCGTTCCCAACACGACGGACACAGCCATATCCCCAGTCACATTGGTCGCCGTGCGCGCCATATCAATAATTCGGTCTATCGCCGCAATAAACGCTATCCCTTCAAGTGGCAAGCCAATCGCATTTAAGGTTACCGTCAACATAACCATGGCGGTGCCCGGCACGCCAGCAGTACCCACAGACGCTAAGGTTGCGGTTAGCGTAATGAGCAAGTAATCGGCCCAATCAAGAGGAATTCCATAGATTTGGGCAATAAAAATAGCCGCAATTGCAGGATAAATACCGCCACACCCGTCCATGTTGATGGTTGCACCAAGCGGTAAAACGAAACTCGCATATTCCTTTTTCACGCCAAGCTTTTCAGTTATTGCCTGATGTGCTGCGGGAATAGTGCCGAAGCTACTGCAGGTTGTAAACGCCACCAATTGGGCTGAGAAAATCGACTTAAAGAAAAACCAAGGCGACATGCCCGCTAACCGCACCATCGTGCCGTACACAAATACAATGTGAAGTACACACGCCAAATAGATTGCACCAATGAATGCAGCCAGCGGCGTCAAGCTCGATAAACCATAATGACCAACCACCCAGGCCATTAAGCCTAAAACGCCAAATGGCGTTAGCTCCAATACCATTTTGGTAATTCGGTACATAACTTGCGCGCCAGCTTTTATCGCATCACCAAGCGGCTTAGCCACATCACCTAGCTGATTGATCGCAACGCCAACTAGCGCGGCGAACACCACGATTTGGATAACATTGCCCTCGGCTAGCGCGGCAAAAGGATTGGTTGGCACGAAGCTCAGCAATACCTCAATTGGCCCCGGAACAACTTTGGGAACATAGCCGCTGTCAGCAACCAAATCTGGCGATGGGGTGACATTGAGTAACTGCCCAACCGCAAGCCCTATCAAGCTAGCAATAACGGCCGTTAACAAAAACAGGCCGATGGTTTTGATACCGATTTTGCCAGCACGCTCGCCACCACCCAATTGCAAGATGGCACTGACAATGGCAGTGAAAATTAACGGCGCAACCAACATTTTCAAGGCATTGATAAATAAGGTGCCTAAGGGCCGCAACGACTGGGCTATTTCAGGCTGAACCACGCCAATGATCACGCCAACAGCAAAGGCACCGAGCACACGCTGCCAAAATGGAATTGCAAACCAAGTTTTAAACATAACACCTCTGTAAGTACGTTATTCGTTGCTCGTTGTTCGTTTTGCTGTGTATTGTACTAACGCTGGCGGGCGGGCTTTAGTTCAATTTAATCTGACTTATAACCAAGAAGTTTTATCGGTACCTAAAAACAAACAACCCAGCGCAAAACGCTGGGTTGTCGTTGAAAATTACAACATGAGTTACATTGTGCACAAAGGTTTACGACGATTCGCACGCGCTTGTTGATAGATGGTTTGTAACTTGGGTGCGTAGGCCTCAATCGCTTCAATGCGCGATTGCGGAGATGGATGCGTGGATAAGAATTCAGGCCCATTAGCACCGCCAACTTTCGCCATATTACGCCACAAGTTGGCCGCTTGAGCAGGGTTATACCCCGCAGCAGCCATATAATCCATACCTAATTGATCGGATTCACTTTCGTGAACACGCGAGTACGGCAGCAACACGCCAACTTGCGCACCGATACCTAGAGCAGCCATAACAATCGCCGCCGTATCGTCTTCCAGTTGTGTCGCTGCAATCACCGAGCCCACTTGTAAACCTAGGCCCACAGCCATTTGATTGGACATCCGTTCATTACCATGATCAGCAATGACATGCGCTATTTCATGCCCAATAACAGCAGCAAGTTGGTCACGGTTTTCTGTCACTTTCAATAAGCCTGTATACACGCCAATGTTTTCTCCCGGAAGAGCAAAGGCGTTCACCTGATCACTGTCAAAAACCGTAACGTCCCACTGTTTATCACGCCAGGGAGTAGGTAATACTGAAATTAAATCATCTGTAATGCAGCGCACGTAGGCGTTAGTAGCCGCATCGGTACTGATTTTTTCCTTGGATTTCAATTGCGCATAGCTATCATCACCAAGTGATGCCAGTTGCCCGCTTGAGTACAGCATCAACTGACTACGACCAGTCGGCGACTGTGTACAAGCCATTAAGACTGCGCTGCAGCCTAGTGCAATCAATCCAATTTTCGTCCATTTCAGCATAACCCCTCCGTGTACCCGTTAGTCTTACGAGCGGAGATCGTCAAAAAACTGGCGAACTCCGTCAAAAAAACCTTTTTCTTTCGGCCGATACTTACCCGCTTCTTCGCCAGTACCCATCGACTCTTCCAGTTCATTGAGTAAATTGCGCTGGCTTTCTGAAAGGTTCACTGGCGTTTCAATCACGACCTTGCAAATTAAATCACCCACCGCGCCTGAACGAACAGACTTGACGCCTTTACCGCGCAAGCGGAACAGCTTCCCAGTTTGGGTTTCGGCTGGCACCTTCAATTTCACTTTACCTTCAAGCGTTGGCACTTCAATTTCACCGCCAAGAGCCGCTCGCGTAAAACTTAAAGGCACTTCACAGTATAGATTATTTCCGTCACGCGCGAAGATTGGATGTTCTCGCACATGCACTTGCACATACAAATCACCGGATGGAGCACCCATTTCACCCGCTTCACCCTCGCCATTCAAGCGAATACGGTCACCTGTATCGACACCTGCAGGAATCTTCACCGACAAGGTTTTGGTGCGCTCTACGCGACCATCACCATGACAAGTGCGGCACGGGTCTTTGATAACTTTGCCGCGACCACGGCAATGTGGGCAAGGTTGCTGCACCGCAAAGAATCCCTGGCGCATTTGGATTTGACCCGAGCCATGACAGTGGCCACAGGTTTCTGCCGAGCTGCCGGCTCTCGCCCCGCTGCCGTCACAGTCTTCACAGGTACTCAACTTAGGTATTTTAAGCTCAACTTCTTTACCGCGAACGGCATCTTCTAAATTCAGTTCAAGGTTGTAGCGTAAATCAGCACCACGCTGCGCTTGAGGACGCCCGCGTCGACCGCCACCGCCACCAAAAATATCACCGAACACATCACCAAAAATGTCTGCAAAGTCGGCAGCGCCGCCGCCTCCACCAAAGCCGCCTTGGCCTTGTTCAAACGCAGCATGCCCATATTGATCGTAGGCCGCACGCTTTTGTGGATCCATCAGCACTTCGTAGGCGGTTTTGACCTCTTTGAATTTCGTTTCAAGGTCTTTGTCGCCTTTGGTGCGGTCAGGGTGATACTTCATCGCCATTTTTTTGTAGGCTTTTTTGATGTCGCGTTCGCTAGCATCTTTGCTGACACCCAGCACTTCATATAAATCTGGTTTCGACATAATTATGTGATTTCCACGTTCCTTTATATCCCGCCTGATAC
The DNA here is from genome assembly GCF_048267825.1 of Pseudidiomarina sp. Taxonomy (NCBI): domain Bacteria; kingdom Pseudomonadati; phylum Pseudomonadota; class Gammaproteobacteria; order Alteromonadales; family Idiomarinaceae; genus Pseudidiomarina; species Pseudidiomarina sp. The sequence goes on along the minus strand of NZ_JBLWWR010000010.1, from coordinate 63,827 downwards.
AAGCACACGGAGGCTACCTTCCGGCAACCCCCGTGTGTTGAATTACAGACACCCGGTGGGCGTGCCTTTACTTTTTGTCGTCTTTGACTTCTTCAAACTCAGCATCGACAACATCATCAGCGTCTTTCTTTGCGCTTTCGCCAGCGTCACCGCTTGCTTGCTGCGCTTTTGCTTGTGCTGCTTCCATCAGTTTGCCAGAAGCTTCAATAAGTGCTTGCTGCTTCGCTTCGATTTCAGCTTTGTCGTTGCCCGAGCCCTTAATCGCTGTTTCTAACTCGCTAAGCGCTGTTTCAATGGCTTCCTTGTCACTTTCTGCAAGGCTATCACCAACTTCTTCAAGCTGCTTGCGGGTACCGTGTACAAGCGCATCAGCTTGGTTACGTACCTGCACCATTTCTTCAAACTTGCGGTCTTCTTCAGCGTGCGCTTCAGCGTCACGAACCATTTTTTCAACTTCATCATCGCTCAAACCTGACGATGCTTTAATCGTGATTTTCTGTTCTTTGCCGGTATCCTTGTCTTTTGCAGATACATGCAAGATACCATCAGCATCGATATCAAACGTGACTTCAATCTGCGGCACACCGCGTTGCGCTGGGCGGATACCTTCAAGGTTAAATTGCCCCAAAGATTTATTATCCGCGGCACGCTTACGCTCACCTTGAATAACATGCACAGTTACCGCTGACTGATTGTCTTCCGCAGTTGAGAAGGTTTGCGATTGCTTAGTAGGAATCGTTGTGTTCTTCTCAATCAACTTGGTCATCACACCGCCCATGGTTTCAATACCCAGCGACAGTGGGCTTACGTCAAGCAATAGCACGTCTTTCACGTCACCTTGCAAGACACCCGCTTGTACCGCAGCACCTACCGCCACTGCTTCGTCAGGGTTCACGTCACGACGTGGTTCCTTACCAAAGAAATCAGTAACAACTTGCTGCACTTTCGGCATCCGGGTTTGGCCGCCGACCAAAATAATGTCGTGGATATCACCAACTGACAGGTCTGCATCTTTAAGCGCTTGCTTTAATGGCTCAAGCGTTTTTGCAATCATGTCCTCAACCAAAGACTCCAGCTTGGCGCGTGTTACTTTAATGGCCAAGTGCTTCGGTCCAGTCGCATCTGCAGTAATGTACGGCAGGTTGACTTCTGTTTGTTGTGCTGATGACAATTCAATCTTAGCTTTCTCAGCGGCTTCTTTCAGACGCTGCATCGCTAACGGGTCTTTACGCAAGTCAATGCCTTGGTCTTTGTTAAACTGTTCAACCAAATAGTTGATTAAACGGTTGTCAAAGTCTTCACCACCAAGGTGCGTGTCACCATTTGTCGCTAAAACTTCAAAGGTGTGTTCGCCGTCAACTTCGTCAATTTCAATAATTGAGATATCGAAGGTACCGCCGCCTAAGTCGTATACAGCAATGGTGTTGTCGCCTTTGTTTTTATCCAGGCCATACGCCAACGCTGCGGCTGTAGGTTCATTGATAATACGTTTCACATCAAGGCCAGCAATGCGGCCTGCGTCTTTCGTTGCTTGACGCTGTGCATCGTTGAAGTAAGCCGGAACGGTAATAACTGCTTCCGTCACTTTCTCACCCAAATAATCTTCCGCAGTTTTCTTCATTTTCTTCAGAACTTCTGCAGAGATTTGCGGTGGTGCTTTTTTCTCGTCATTAATTTGTACCCATGCATCGCCATTGTCGGCTTCGACAATTTTAAATGGCATGATGCCGATATCGCGCTGAACTTCTTCGTCTTTAAAGCGACGACCAATCAAACGCTTTATCGCAAATAGGGTTTTGTTCGCATTGGTTACTGCTTGGCGTTTTGCCGGTGAACCGACCAACACTTCGCCATCGTCAGTGAATGCGACAACCGAAGGCGTTGTACGATCGCCTTCAGCATTTTCAATAACACGTGGTTTTCCACCATCGAGTACTGCAACACAAGAGTTTGTAGTACCTAAATCGATTCCAATAATTTTACCCATGATTCATCTCCAACTTCATAATCCAAAATAGGTTTCATAACTCAGATATGGGGCAGCTTTTTCGCTTTTCAACACCCCAAGTAGGGTTATTAAGAATTTTTCACAACCATGACCATGGCTGGACGCAACAACCGCCCACTCAAGGTGTAGCCTTTTTGCATCACTGCCAAAATCGTATTGTTCTCATGCTCTTCTGACGGCTGCATGGCCATCGCTTGATGCAATTCAGGATTAAATGCATCGCCCACTTGACCAACAGCTTCTACACCAAATTTTGTAAGCGTTGACAGTAGGTTTTTGTGCGTTAACTCAATGCCTTCTAAAAAGCTTTGGTTAACGTCAGCGGCGGCGGCTATTTCCAGCGCGCGTTCTAGATTATCTACCGAGTCCAACAGCTCACCGGCAAATTTTTCCAAGGCGAATTTGTGTGCTTTATCCACATCCAACGCAGCCCGGCGGCGAACATTTTCCATTTCGGCAACAGCTCGCACTGCACGGTCATTGGCATCTTCTGAACGCTGTTCAGCTTGGCTCAAAGCAAGCTCTAAATCGGCTAAACGTTGTTGTGTTTCGTCGTGCTGATTTTCTTGCGCATCGTCTTGCTGCTCTTGCGTTTCCGCTTGCGGGTCTACCGCTTGCGTTTCCTGTTCAGCTTGAGCTGACGTGCTTGAATCATTTTTGGTCATAACTGCGTACTCTTGTTGAAATTCACAAATGAACAATAATTTGTTGTGATATAACTTACCTTGCAGCCAGTTATGGGGTCAGCTGCTGGCGATTCAAGTCAAAGCAGGCGAAAAAAGGAAAAAATATGTCTACCAAGGCACAACCACAATTTCAGCGTATTGCCTTAATTGGTAAGGTTCACCATGAAGCAACGCGCAACACCTTATTAAAACTAGAACACAGCCTGCTCGACTTAGGGTTTGACGTGATCATTGAATCGCGTACGGCAGAGCAACTTAACTCTACCCGCGCCCAGATATTGCCGTTGCATCGTTTAGGCGAGGCAGCCGACCTTGCCGTGGTAGTAGGCGGTGATGGCAACATGCTCGGCGCGGCACGCATCTTGTGCGAAGCTGATATCGCGGTTATTGGTGTGAATCGTGGCAACCTCGGCTTCTTAACGGATATCGACCCCGACCATGTTATTGAACAATTAAAAGCCGTATTAGCCGGCGAATACCAAACTGAACAGCGTTTTTTATTGCAAGCCGAAGTATTTCATAATGGCAAATCAAAAAGTGTGGGCCGCGCCATCAACGAGGTTGTTCTGCATTCGGACAAAGTTGCCCACATGATCGAATTCGAAGTGTACGTAAACGACGAATTTGTTTACAGCCAGCGTTCCGACGGCTTAATCATCAGTACACCGACCGGCTCTACTGCCTATTCACTTTCTGGCGGTGGTCCAATCTTAACGCCAGGGCTCGACGCTATCAGCATGGTTCCCATGTTTCCTCACACCTTAAGCAGCCGCCCTATTGTTGTCGATGGACACAGTATTATTCGGTTACGGGCAGCTACCGAAAACGACACCCTGCAACTGAGCTGTGACGGGCATGTGCGTATGTCGGTGCAACCTGAAGACGATATTGTTATTCAACAACACCCACAACGGCTGCGTTTAGTGCACCCCAAAGACCATAGCTATTACCGCGTATTACGCAACAAGCTGGGCTGGGGTAGCCGTGTGTTCTAAAATTAATTGTGCCCGCTTGCATTACTGTATAAATACTGTATAACTACTGTATACTTAAACAGTGCTTGAGGTGTCCTATGCTGCTTCATATGCAAATCCGCAATCTTGCGGTTGTTCGTCAACTTGATGTCGATTTTATTGCCGGAATGACGGCCATTACCGGGGAAACTGGTGCCGGTAAATCCATTGCACTTGATGCCCTCGGCTTATGCTTGGGTAATCGTGCCGATGTTGATTTAATTCGAGCTGATGCAGAAAAAGCAGAAGTTACTGCAACCTTTCATTTAAACGAAGCCACGTCCCCTGCCCGGCAATGGCTGGCTGAACAAGAATTGCAAGATGATGAACCAACTGCCTGTGTCTTGCGCCGGTTAATTACGCGTGAAGGCCGTTCGAAAGCATGGCTAAATGGCTACCCAGTCACGGTATCTCAACTCAAACAACTCGCACCGCTATTGGTTAATATTCACGGCCAACATGAACACCAACTGCTGACACGCCCAGAACACCAACTCAGTTTGCTCGATGCGTACGCGCGCCATCAACGGTTGCTCGACAATGTTCAGAACGCGTATCAAACTTGGTACAGTCTGCGCAAACAACAAAAACAATTACTGCAGCAACAAAGTGATGTTGAGTCGCGAATGCAGTTGTTGCGTTATCAAGTCACAGAGTTAAACGAATTTGCGCTGGCTGAAGGCGAATATGCTGAACTTGAACAACAGCATAAACGGCTAACTAACAGCGCTGCATTGCTCGAGGATTCAGGTTTTGCACTAAACGCCATCTACGAAGGCGAGCACAATAACGCCTTCAGCTTATTGCAAAACGCCGTAAGCCGTTTAGAGCAGCAATTAGATACTGATCCTGCCCTCACTGAGGCGGTGCGCATGCTCAAAGACGCAAGCGTACAAGTTGAAGAAGCCGCGCGCGAATTGCGCCACTATCAAGACAACATCGAATTAGATGATGAACAGCTGATGGTGGCCGAACGCCGCGTGAGTCAAGCAGTGCACCTTGCACGTAAGCATCAGTTGGAGCCGAACCAATTGCCGCACCATCACCAGCAACTGCTCACGGAACTCAATCAGTTGGAATCCAATCAGGCTGAATCGGTCGACATTGATGCGCGTGTTGAAAGTGCTGCGGCCAATTACCGTCAGGTTGCAACCAAACTTTCTGAAAGCCGTAAAAAGGCGGCCGTTGAATTGAGTGAACGCATTGCCAAAAGCATGCAGCAACTGAATATGCCACATGGCCGATTTGTGATTGATGTTGACCACCAGGCGCAAGCACCAGCAACACGCTGGGGCACCGATGAAGTTTGTTTCACGGTTACAGCGAATCCGGGGCAGCCTTTACAGCCGCTAGCCAAAATCGCTTCGGGTGGCGAATTGTCGCGCATCAGCCTGGCCATTCAGGTGATTACGTCCAGCCAATTAACCACACCAACGTTAATGTTCGATGAGGTTGATGTGGGCGTTAGCGGCGCAACTGCCGCAACCGTCGGAAAATTATTACGTCAGCTTGGGGAATCAAATCAAGTTATCTGTGTCACACACTTACCGCAAGTTGCTGCGAAAGCGCATCAGCAACTGCGTGTGGATAAAGTCACAGACGGTGCCAGCACTGAGACGCACATGGTCAGCCTAGACCAAAATGCGCGTGTTATTGAACTGGCTAGACTACTCGGTGGTGACGAAATTACGGAAACAACTAAGGCTAATGCGGCTGAATTACTTGCGGTCGGTTAGGTCCATTGTTTATCATCGAGCACAGAATCATTAATCAACAGCAGGTGTTATGAAAGCTTTAGTTATCGCAGGTAGTTTATTAGTTCTTAGCGGATGCTCCGTTTTTGACAGTTGGGTGTATCGGATTGACGTTCCGCAGGGTAACTACCTTGAGCAGCGTGACATCGATCAGCTTCGCGTTGGCATGACCAAAGAACAGGTTGCTTATGTCGTTGGCAAGCCCGTTGCTGAAAATGTTTTTGATCAAGATGTGTGGTATTACGTATTTAACTTAAACTCTGGTCGAAGTAAGAGCGAAGATTACCAGCACAAAGTTATCCTAACTTTTGAGCAAGATAAGTTAGTTGCCTACGAAGGTAACTTCGATCGACCAGAAAATTTCGACACTCCGCTGGAGCAGTAATAACCAAACTGAGCCGGCGTTCTTCCGAAACACGCAGTGGCCTCGAGTTGGTTACCGCGCTGGAAGCTTGATTTAGGGAGCACGATGGCGACTGAAAGCTCAGGAGTCGAATCTTCGGCACGTGTGATTTTAGACGATCACGCAATCACGAAAAGCCCAACAGACCAACGCAGTTATCGTATTATTGAATTGGATAATGCGCTGCGTTGTGTGCTTGTGCATGAACCTGAAGCACGACAGTCAAGCGCAGCGCTTGCTGTCGCGGCTGGTCATTTTCATGATCCAAACAACGCGCACGGCTTAGCGCACTTCCTAGAGCACATGTTGTTTTTGGGCACAGAAAAATACCCCGATGCAAACAGTTACCAAGCCTTTATTAGTGGCCATGGTGGCAATCACAACGCGTGGACTGGTACTGAATTCAGCAATTACTATTTCACTGTAGACGCGGCTTATTTTGACCAGGCACTCGACCGTTTCATGCGTTTCTTTTACCAGCCCCTGTTTGACGCAAAATGGGTAGAAAAGGAACTGCAATCGATTGAATCCGAATTTCAATTGAAACGCCAGGATGAATTACGTCGGCTTTACCAGGTGCACAAGGCCACTTCGAACCCAATGCATCCGTTTAGCAAGTTTTCAGTTGGCAACCTCTCGACACTAAAAGATTCACCGCAAGCGACCTTGCAGCAGCAATTGCAGCAATTTTTCCAGCGCTGGTATTGCGCACGTCGCATGACCTTGGTGTTAGTCGGCCCGCAATCACTTGAGCAGCTTGCTGAAATTGCCCAGCGTCATGCCCAGTCGATACAAAGTGGTTGTGCTGATATGTTGTATCTCAACGCCCCCCTGTATTTACCTGAACAACTTGGGGTTGAGCTTCATGTGAAGCCACTGAAAGATGCGCGGCGACTTATTGTAACATTCGCACTGCCCGGTATTGATGACGATTACGCCAATAAAACCACCAGCTACATTGCCCACCTGTTAGGGTACGAAGGCCCTGGCAGTTTGTACGGCTACCTGCGTGACCAACATTGGATCAACTCGTTAGCTGCCGGGGGCGGCATCAGTGGCAGTAACTTTAAAGACTTTAATATCAACATGCAGTTAACCGATCAAGGCATGGCCAATCGGGATGCAATAATTGCAGCAATTTATAGTTACATTCAAACCATACGCGAATCCGGTGTAACTCCCTGGCGTTACGATGAGCGGCGCGTTAGCGTTATGAACGCATTTCACTTTCAGGAACAACCGCGCGCGAGCGACCTTGCACCGCAACTTGCGATTAACCTGCACCACTATTTGGCTGAAGATATTATCTTTGGCGATTATCGCATGGACGGGCTGTTTGAACCCAAGCTCCGCCAATTCTTAGACTGCATGCAACCGGATAATATGCGCGTAACGGTTATCCATAAGGCGTTGGAAACAGACCAGGTCGAGCCGATTTATGGCACCCATTACGCCATACAACCGATTAGCGCAGAACGTCAAAAAGCTTACTTGAAACACCACCCCATACCGGCAAGTTTGCCGGAAGCCAATATTTATTTAAAAGTTCCGTGGCAGTTACAGACCATTGCACCAAACGAGGCCACTGAGTTTCCAGCACAACGTCTGGTCACGCCGGGATTAGAAAGCTGGCACCTGCATGATCTAGATTTTCGCCAGCCGAAAGCACACCTTTATTTAGGCCTGCAACTGCCTAAAGTTATCGCTACGCCCGCGAGCTTTGCGCAAGCGCGATTATGGTGTGAACTGATGCTCGATAAACTCAATGAGCAATGCTACGACGCGGAAATTGCTGGGTTGCATTTCAATCTCTATCCGCAGCAGCAAGGTATTACGCTGCACGTTTCGGGGCCAGCATATTACGTACCGCAGTTAGCTGAGACGCTAATTCACAGCATGACCGCGCCGAAATTTTGCCAGCAGCGTTGGATGGACTTACGCCAACGTCTGTTAACCAATTGGCGCCAAGCTCTCTTGCATAAACCATTAAACTTCTTGTTTTCATACTTGAATGTGCAACTGCAGCCACACACGTTTTCGGTACTGCAACTTGCTGACGAGCTCGAGCAGATGGACTTTGCCGTATTTAACCAAACCAGCGGGACATTATTCCAACAGGCAACAGCCAAAATGTTCGCCCATGGCGATTTACATGATTCTCAGCTCGAACCGGTGCACAGCGCACTGACTGACTGGCTGGGGCTGACCGAGCAAAGATCTGTGGCCGATTTGACCCCCGCACCATTGTCGAAGCTCCCGCAACCGTTAAGAATTCAAACACAGCACCCAGACCATGCTGTGATTGCCGTGGTGCAATCTCTCGATACAAGCACCGCCAATCAGGGCTTATTTATGCTGATGAACTATGTTTTGCAGCCGCGGTTTTTCGCCCAGCTACGCACAGAGCAGCAGTTAGGCTACTTAGTCGGCACCACGTATTTGCCCATGCAAGAACACCCTCACCTGCTATTTTATGTGCAATCGTCGCGAGTCGACGGCGACATGATTGAATCTGCCATTCGCGAGTTTTTCGGTGCAATGAATAAGACAATGGCTGAAATATCTGAAGAAGAATTCCACAAAGCGCAGCAGAGCTTAACGCAACAACTGACCGAAAAAGACTCAAGTTTACGCTCGCGAAGCCAGCGTTTGTGGAGTGCCATCACGCAACAAGATTTTGATTTTTCGCGCTTAAATCGTATCTCCGATGACATTGAACAGATGACATTTGAACACTTCTCAATAAGCGTAAAACAATTATTCAACAATAACTCAAGCCAAATGTTTCTCTCCGCAAGCCCCATGAACTTTGACAGATCCCGCTAAATTGTTTAATTTGATGAATAACATAACAAATAGAAGAGCTGTACAAAAAACAGCCTCATTTGGGGACGACCGTGTCGCTTTTGCAACAGCATTATTACAGTTTACGCAACGTAATCATGACAATTGTTATTGTCTGCGTGGTTGCTATTCTCGTTCCGACAGCTCAGGCCCAAGACTGGCAAGTCGAATTGATCAATTTACGGCTCGCCAATCAACCCGTAAGTGCCCAACAGCTCGACCCCAGAAACCGACCTCAGCTCTATAATACTGAAGTTCTTTACGTTCCAGCCATTCAAGACCCATTTAGCATTGAATTTGGTGCGCCCTATGCGCCCAACGCACGCATGCTTTACTACCGATACCAGTTAGAAGGCTTTGACCGCGGCTGGGTGTACACCGATACCGAATACCGCCGCGCCACATACACCAACCTAAGTTATGGTAACTATGTGTTTAAGGTTGAGGCCTCATATGACGGTAAAACATGGACCGGCACGCGGCAAATTATGTTGGACGTTGCTGCACCCGGCTGGCTATCGCCATGGGCAATAGCGCTCTATGCACTTATTTTCTTGGCAGCTATGGTTGCGGTGTTTTTTGTAATACGGGCGCGCCATCTTGCCATTGTTGAATTACGTAACAGTGAAGAACGCCTTAAACTTAGTCTTTGGGGAAGTGGTGATCAGCTGTGGGACTGGGATATCCCTCACGGCACCATTCATCGACATAACAGTTGGCGTAATCTCAACGAATTCCCGATTGACCATATTCGCTCCGGTAAGCGCGGCACTGCAACCAATATCCATCCGCTTGATATACGTAAAGTGCAGCAAAATTTACGCAAGCATTTAGACGGTAGCACCAACTACTTTGAGATGACCTACCGTGTGAAATCAGACCAAGGTTGGATGTCAATTTTAGATCGTGGCAAAGTGGTCGAGCGCGATGAACACCATCAACCCATTCGTATGACCGGTACCCTAAAAGACATCACCCCATTGGTTGCCGCTGAAGAGCGGCTGAAAATGCTAGCAACGTCCATCACGAATATTTCAGACGGTGTATGTATTTATGATGCCAGTTTCAACGTTATTGAAACCAATGCATCCGTGGCGAAAATAACCGGTTATTCGCGTGAAGATATGCTCGGTAGACCACTCGCACTGCAACTTTATAGCCCTGAATATATTGAACAGATAAAACGTTTATTGAATCAGCATGGCAGTTGGCGTGGCGAGGTGGAAGATTTACGCAAAGACGGCAGCTTGTATCAGGTTGAATTAACCTTAGATGCTATTCGTGATGACAGCGACCGCGTATCGCATTATGTTGCAACCTTTGCCGATATTACCGAACGTAAAGCTGCCGAACGTGAACTGCGCAGGTTATCAAATACAGATACCCTGACCGGCTTGCCCAATCGTTCTTACTTTCAGGTGAGCCATGCCAATTTGGTGCGTAAACGCATTCAACATGCGCTGCTGTTATTCGATTTAGACGACTTTAAGAAAATTAACGACTCACTCGGTCATGATATAGGTGATCAGCTCTTGCTTCAGGTTGCTGAGCGCATTGCTGAAGTGGGCCGGCCGCAAGACACATTCTTCCGCTTAGGGGGAGATGAGTTTGTTCTGATGCTTGAAGATACCAGCGATTTGAGTGTGATTACCGATGTGGCCACCCAAATCCTCGCCCATGTTGGTGAGTCATTCCATATCAATGACAACGATATTGTGGTGGGCAGTTCAATCGGTATTGTGGTTTACCCGAGTGACGGCGCATCGTCTCAAGAACTGTTGCAGAATGCTGATACGGCCATGTACCACGCGAAAAATCGCGGTGGTCACAGCTATCAGTTCTTCAATGACTCCATGAATAAAAATGCGGTGCGACGGTTACAGGTAGAAAATCAATTACGTCAGGCATTGCGCAATAAGCACATTCAAGTTATGTATCAGCCCAAGGTGTCGTTACGCACATACGAGTTCGTCGGTTTAGAGGCTCTGGTGCGCTTAAACATACCTGGCACTGGCGTTATCAATCCGAGCGAATTCATCCCGTTGGCGGAAGAAACTGGGCTCATTATTGAAATGGGTGAACAAGTATTGCGCCAAACCTGTCGTGATATGTGCTTATGGGTCAAACAAGGCATGGTGCAAGGTCGCGTCGCGGTCAATTTATCGGCCAAACAATTTATCCAGCCTGATTTAACACAACGTATCATGACTATATTACGGGAAGAAAAGCTGTCGCCCGAATACCTCGAACTTGAGATTACTGAAGGCGTGGTGATGGAAGACCCTGAGCGCGCCATCGAAATCATGACTGAGTTAAATAATTGCGGCATCCATTTAGCGCTGGATGACTTTGGTACGGGGTATTCGTCACTCGCCTACTTAAAACGCTTCCCTATTCAAACACTGAAAATCGATAAAGCCTTTGTCGATGACATCAATGGTGCCGATCGTGACCGCAATATGGTTGCGTCGATTGTAGCGATGGCGCATAACATGGGGCTGGATGTGGTTGCCGAAGGGGTTGTTAATACAGCTCAAGCGGCTACATTAAGCCGCCTGGACTGTGAATTTGCGCAAGGTTACCTATTTGCCGAGCCACTCAGTAGTGACGCATTTTTAGCGCACATTAGCGTACCAGCATCGATACACTAGTTTGACCCTGAGCTTTCAGCAGGCGCATGCGCTTGTGTGTGAAGAACATCGGCAGAATAAAGGGCCCAAAGAGCAACCCTAGAACACCCCACCGTTTCGCACCCATCGCATGGGTTAAAGCTTGAATGTATAACATCAGCGCAGACAGCAAACAACACAGCGCAATAAACATTGTAACTCCAGATATGTTTTAACTTACGAGCGCTTAATAAAAGCGCTCGTTATTCTCGACCATTTTTAGCAACAACGGTGCTGGCGTGTAACGATCGCCATGTTGTTGTTGGTAATCCTGTAAACGGCTTACTACTTCTTTAATGCCCAAAGCATCCATGTAACGGAATGGACCGCCGCGGAACGGCGGAAAGCCAATACCAAAGATAGCTCCGATATCACCATCGCGAGGGCTACGAATAATACCTTCGTCCAAACAATATACCGCCTCATTCAACATCAGCAATACAGCGCGCTGGGCTATTTCCTCTGCGCCGAGCTTCGCTGCAGGCGTAATGCCAAGCAAACCATAAACTGAATCATCCACTTGTTTACCTGGTTTCTTACCCGAGTAATTGTAAAAGCCCTTCTTGTTCTTTTTGCCCTTGCGATCGTCACCCAATAATTTATCAAATGCATCTGGGGCGCGGAATCGGTCACCCAGCTCATCCGCCATTATTGGTGCAACTTTCGCAGCAACATCAATACCCACTTCATCCATCAATTTCATCGGGCCAACCGGGAAGCCAAACTTAACCAAGGCATTATCAACCGCTTCAATAGGTTCGCCAGCCAGCACCAACCGTGCCGCTTCGTTCATGTAAGGCGCTAAAATACGATTCACATAAAAGCCCGCGCCATCGGTGACCACAATTGGCGTTTTGCCTTGTTTCTTGGCAAGCGCGACCGTCGTGGCAATGGTTTCATCCGAGGTACCCTTGTGGGTAATGATTTCAGCCAAAGGCATTTTATCAACCGGCGAAAAATAATGTAATCCGATGACATTTTCCGGACGTTGTGCGGTCGCAGCTATTTTTGTGATCGGTAAACTCGACGTATTGGTCGCAAAAATAGTGTTCTCACTTGCCACAGATTCGATATCTGCCACCATTTGTTGCTTCAACTTGAGATCTTCAAATACCGCTTCAATGACAACATCCACGCGGTCAAAGCCGCTATAGTCCAAACTGCCACTCAAGCGCAACATGGTTGCTTCAAGTTCAGTGCGCGTCATGTGTTTACGCTTCACTTTTTTGTTCAGTAAGTCATAGCTGTATTTCAGCGCATGCACGATGCCTGTTTCAGAAATGTCTTTGATGCGTGCAGTAAGACCTGCCTTGGCAGCGGTTACATAGGCAATACCGCCCCCCATTAAACCACCACCGAGTACCCCAACGCGCTCAACCTTGCGTGGTTTGGTATCCCCTGCACCGGTTTCTTTTTTCATCGCTGTTGTGGCAAAGAAAATGTTTCGCAGCTGTTTCGACTCAGGCGTCATTGCCAACTCGCCGAACGCACGAGCTTCAAATTCCAGCCCTGCTTCGAAGCCTTTATCAGCACCATAAGCAATCGTATCGATAATCTTATCCAACGCTGGATAGTTGCCTTTAGCCTTTGCTTGAGCCTGCTCGCGCGCCTTGCTAAAGATAATTCCGCGACCCACACTGGTGCCTTCAAGCACCTTATTTAACCACGAGTGCTTCACCTTTTTTACTCGCGCCTTACTGGCCAACGCCAGTTCAATCGCAGCTTCAAGCAGAATGCTCGACGGTACAACATCATCAACAATCCCGAGTTTCTTCGCCTGCTTTGCGCGCAACTGTTTACCCGTGAGAATTAATGGTAGCGCCTTTTGAATGCCAATTAAGCGCGGTAGACGCTGCGTACCACCTGAGCCTGGTAATAAACCAAGCTGAACTTCCGGTAAGCCAATAATGGTCTTGTTACTGTCGGTTGCAATACGATGGTGACAGGCTAACGCAAGCTCTAAACCACCGCCTAAACAAGCCCCATCAATTGCTGCCACAACGGGCACCTTCAGCGCTTCAATACGATCGAACATGGCTTGCCCCTGGCGTGCCAAGCTTTCAGTATCCGCTGCGTTTTCACACGCATCAATCATACTGATATCGGCACCGGCGACAAATGATCCTGGTTTGTCGCTAATCACCACCACGCCTTTCAAGTCGCTTTGATGTTCGAGCTGATTCAGCACCTGTGCCACTTCTTCGGCAAAAGATGCTTTTAAGGTATTCATTGATTCGCCTGGCACATCAATGTGAATGACCGCCACGTGATCGTCGCGTAACTCTAGCGTAAAGGCTTTTTGTTCGCTCATTATTCAGTCTCCACAATCATTGCTGCACCTAAACCACCGGCAGCACAGGCAGTCGTTAAGCCTACCCCACCGCCGCGGCGTTTCAGTTCATTTAAAGTTTGCGTAATCAAACGTGCACCGGTCGCTGCAAACGGATGGCCATAAGCCAGTGAACCGCCCATCACGTTAAATTTATCCATATCAATTTCACCAATGGCTTCATTGCGTCTCAGCTTGTCCTGTGCAAATTTCTTACTGGCGAACATCTTCATGTTCGCGAGCGTTTGTGCAGCAAAAGCTTCATGCATTTCAATCACCGTTAAGTCACTTAACTTCATGCCAGCGCGATCAAGTGCAATTGGCGTTGCGTACGATGGGCCCATTAACATGTCTTCCCACACGTCAATGGCGCTAAACGCATAGCTACGAATGTAACCCAGCACCTCATAACCTAACGCTTTGGCCTTGCTTTCAGTCATCAATAAGATGGCGCTTGCACCATCGGTTAATGCGGTGCTGTTGGCGGCGGTAACAGTGCCGTGCTTCTTATCAAATACAGGGCGTAATTTGGCGTAACCATCCAATTTCGAGTCGCTACGTACCGTGTTATCACGCTTAAGAAAATCGTTGTAGGGTTCAGCATAGGCCGTCATCACTTCGCCATCTAACTTACCGGCTTCCCACGACTCATGTGCCAAGCTATGCGAGCGATGTGCCAGCGCATCTTGATCGGCACGACTGATATTATGCGTTTTCGCCATTTGCTCCGCAGTATCGCCCATGGTTAAGCCAGTGCTGTACTCGGCAATAGCTGGTGGCACCGGCAATAAATCTTTGAAACGTAACTGTTTCAGAATTGACCAGCGCCGACCTAGCGTGCGGGCCTTGTTCAAATCAACCAAGGCATGCGCCAATGAGCGCGAAACACCAATCGGCAATACCGACGAAGAATCAGCCCCGCCCGCAATCCCCACTGAGATATTGCCAACCATCATGCTTTCTAACACGTTTACCGTAGTTTGGAAGCTGGTGGCACAAGCGCGTGATACACTGTACGCATCCGTTGTAACCGGTAAACTTGTACCCAAAACAATTTCGCGAGCAATGTTAGGTGCTTTTGGCATTTGAACCACTTGCCCGTACACCAATTGCTCAACCTCACGAGGGTCTAAGCTGTAACGATTGAGCAGCTCTTGTACAACCATTTTGCCCATATCCAAGGCAGGAACGCCATGAAAATAGGTCGCCTGCTTGGCAAACGGTGTACGCAAGCCTGCCACAATCGCAATGCGATCGCCTGAAGCAGTGGTCAGATTCTGACGTGCGGCCATAGATTTTTCCTCTGTTGTTTTGTTATGGTCATTCCTTAATCTGGTCTGACCTCATAGATAGTTACAAATTTTAACGGGTCTTTGGCGAGAATTAAACCGTTGTTTTCGGTAAAGTGCGAACTTAGAGTATAACGATAGTATAGCGGTATTATACAAACAGCAGAGGATTCTGATGGCAGCTGAACAGTTTCAAGCATTACGCAACTACCTTGACAGTCAAGTACTGGGGCAACCTGATTTCACTGAAAGCCTGCTCATCGCGCTGCTTGCCGATGGCCATTTACTGGTGGAAGGCCCTCCGGGATTAGCCAAAACGCGTGCCGTAAATGCGCTGGCCAAAGGCGTTGAAGGCAGCTTTCATCGCGTGCAATTCACCCCTGACTTATTACCTGCTGATTTAACCGGTACCGATATTTACCGTCCTGAAACTGGCGAGTTCGTATTCCAGCAGGGCCCGCTGTTCCATAACATTGTGCTGGCCGACGAAATCAACCGTGCCCCTGCTAAAGTTCAGTCGGCGTTGCTTGAGGCCATGGCTGAGCGACAAATTACGGTCGGACAAAAAACCTACCCTTTGCCGCCACTGTTTATGGTGCTCGCAACCCAAAACCCACTTGAGCAAGAAGGCACGTACCCACTGCCGGAAGCTCAGCTTGACCGTTTTGTCATGCATTTAAGCCTTGGGTATCCGAATGCCGAAACTGAGCGTGACATTTTGCGCCTAACCCGTGGTGAAGAGTTACAGGGCCAGGCAGCAATGCCGAAGCCACTAAAGCAGCAGGATATTTTCAATGCCCGCAAAGAGGTGTTGAGTATTTATATGGACGAAGCGGTGGAAAACTATCTGGTGCAGTTAGTGATTGCCTCGCGCGAACCCAGTTTTTATAGCAGTGATTTAGCCCGCTGGATTAGTTATGGCGCCAGTCCACGTGCGACCATTGCGCTTGATCGCTGTGCACGGGCGCGCGCATGGCTGCAACAGCGTGATTTCGTGACACCTGATGACATTCATGCGGTGTATGCCAAGGTGCTACGCCACCGCATCATTCTCAGCTATCAAGCCGAAGCTGACGGAATAAACGCAGATCACGTGCTGGATCAGATTATTCAACTTGTTCCAGCGCCGTAAATGACCATGCTTTCCCCTGCTAACGTGTCCCAATGGCTCAATACCTGGCGCAGCGACGGTGTGCATGTTACCAGTCACGAGCTGATGTATTACCGCAGCAAGGTCAATGCCTTTGCGCGGTTTCGTCGACTGAATCCACCGCCCGGCCGCACTGGCGCGTTATTGAGCAAATTTAAAGGCCGCGGTATGGAGTTTGACGAGTTTCGTCATTACCAGGCCGGTGACGATATTCGTGCCATTGATTGGCGCGTAACCGCTCGCACCGGTACGCCGCATACCAAGCTGTTTCGCGAAGAGCGTGAGCGGCCGGTATTTGTGGTGGTCGATTTAAGCGACAGCATGCAGTTTGGCAGCCAGTTACTGTTTAAATCTGTGCAAGCCTGTCATCTGGCGAGTGCATTGGCTTGGCTTGCTGCAGCCCGTAACGATCGCATCGGTGCAGTCATCACCAGTGGCCAAGGTCACGCCGAAATCAAACCCCAAGGCCGACATCATGGGGTACTGAATGTTATCCATCACTTAATTGAGCAACAGCAACTCGCCGTAGAACACTGGCAACAACAGCGTGGCACAAGCAACGTCTTTGCAGCTGCGCTTGAACGTATCCAGCATGTGGCGCGACCGGGCAGCCTTATTTACCTGATTAGTGATTGGCTAAGCGATGATCCTGCAATCTGGCAACATTGCTTAGCTTTGCAGCGGCATTGTCAACTGCTGCCATTTCAAACTATCGATCCGTTGGAACTCAAGCTACCTGACCATGCAGCCCATCAACAGTTGGCAATGACTGATGGCGAGCAACACCTGCTCGTTGACCCGGCTGACCAACATCAACGTCATGCCTATGCGCATGCGCAGCAACAGCGGCAAGCGCGTTTGGTGCAACAATGGCAGCAACTGGGTGCCGAGCTGCGTCAATTCAGTGCGGCCGATGCACTTGAAAGCCAATGGCCGGGAGTGGTGCTATGATCATGCTCGACAGCATCGTTCAATTGCACGACATTGTTGCAGCACCAGCAGCTAACTGGTGGCCGCTAGCCATGGGTTGGTATGTCGTTATCATTAGTGGCGCAGTGCTGTTAGTAACCAGCCTATTCGCAATACGACGCGCATACCGTATCCGCCATGCACGCCGCCTGGCACTTAGCCAATTACAGCAGCATCCACCGCAGTCGCTGGCAGCAGTATCGCTATTGCTCAAGCAAGCTGCGCTCGCCTACTTCCCGGCGCACCATGTGAGTAGCCAAAGCCAACAACAATGGTGGCATTTCTTGTTGCAACAGCTGTCGGCAAAACAACGGCAGCGCTTTGCTACCCTCGCGGAGTCTGTTAGCCAGGCTAGTTACCAGCCTGCCCTGCAGCAACAGCAGTGGTTAAGCGCCTATATCGAATTCGCTGACTATTGGTTGCGGCAAGCTTTACCGCCTTCACGCAAAAATTTACAGGCTTTGCAGGAGTCAACCGATGATTGATTTCGCATGGTTCTGGGCCATCCTTGCATGGCCGCTACCGCTCATTTACTGGCGCCTTCGCAAAGCCTATAAACAGCCTGTGCAGCCATTGCAGGTAACTTATTTACCAACCATGGCTTCCGCTTCGAGCCAACCTACCAGTGGTCGTCTGTCGCGCTATCTGGGGGTATTCATTTGGACGCTATTGGTGGTAGCTCTCATGCGTCCTCAATGGCTTGGTGAGCCGGTTGCAGCAAAAAATGAAGCACGCGAAATGATGATCGCAGTCGACTTATCCGGCAGTATGGAAATTGCTGATATGACTATTGCTGGCGAACAAGTTGACCGACTAAGTATGCTAAAGCACGTGATGCGTGATTTTATTGAGCGGCGCGTTGGCGACCGATTAGGTTTGGTGCTATTTGCGGATACTGCGTATGTGCAGGCGCCGATGACCTTTGATCGTGAAACCGTGAAAGATATGCTCGATGAAACGGTGTTGCGGCTAATCGGTGAACGCACGGCTATCGGTGATGCGATTGCTTTGAGTGTTAAGCGTTTTGCCGAACGCGAGCAAAGTAACAAGATTCTGGTACTGGTCACTGACGGTCAGAATACTGCTGGAAACGTGTCACCTGAGCAGGCTTTACAGCTTGCTAAATATTACGACGTCAAAATTTACACCATTGGTGTTGGTGCCGAAGAAATCATTGTCGATGGCTTTTTTGGCCAACGCCGCGTTAACCCCAGTCGCGATCTGGACGAAGGCATGTTGCGTCAACTGGCCACTGAAACCGGTGGTGAATATTTTCGCGCGCGCAGCACTGAAGAACTCGAGCGCATCTATACTCAACTGGACAGTTACGAACCGGTACAAGGTGAAAATCAGTTACGCCGCCCGCAAACTGCACTCTATTATTGGCCACTTGGGGCAACGTGGCTGGTTCTGATGCTCGCTTTATTCGCAAGAATACGAACCATTCGGAGGCAACATGGCTGATTTCCATCTATTGCGCCCGTGGTGGTTATTAACACTGATCCCTATTATGGTATTGGCGATAATCGTTTGGCGTAACGCCGGTCAGCAAACCGGTTGGTCACGATTGCTGCCACCCCATTTGAAACCTTTGTTACTGCCCGAAAGCGGGGGCCGCGCTGCGCGCTGGCCACTGCTGTTGGTCAATGCAGCCTTAGCGGTAACCGCTGTGGCCTTAGCTGGGCCGACGTGGCAACGATTGCCGCAACCAGTGTTTCAGTTGCAAGCAGGTTCAGTGGTTATTATGGACATGTCATTGTCCGTTTACAGTACCGACCTTGCCCCCAACCGGCTTACCCAAATGCGGTACAAAGCGACTGACCTTGTACGCGATAAACTGGACGGCGAGATTGGTTTGATCGCTTATGCCGGCGATGCCTTTACCATTAGCCCACTAACCGGCGATGGCGGGAACCTGACCAATCTGATCCGAGCCCTAAGCCCAGACATTATGCCAACCCCAGGCAGCTACCCGATTCGCGCATTAAACCTTGCCGATCAACTGTTGCAAGATGCCGGGTACCCGCAAGGCGATATTTATTGGTTCACCGACGGCATTGATAGCCGTGACCAGCAAGATATCAATGATTTCCTAAACCGCACGCAGCACCGGCTTAGTGTACTTGCCGTAGGCACCGCAGAAGGCGCACCAATAACGTTGCCAGATGGCCGTTTGTTGCGTGACGCAAGCAATAATGTGGTCATCCCACAATTGCAACCAGGTGCACTGCAAACGCTGGCTGCACGTAGTGGTGGTCGGTATAGTGAAATCCGCTCTGATCAACAAGATCTCGAATATTTATCGAATCAGCCGCCGCTGCAACGTGAAGGCGAAGCCAGCGCCATGCAAGCAGGCGACCAATGGCAGGATCAGGGCCCATGGCTAATACCTATTATTATGCTGTTATTGCTGCCGTTGGCGCGGCGCGGTGCGTTGCCTGTATTCGTTTGTTTCGTGCTTAGTAGCAGTTTTTGGTTACCGGCTCACGCCAATGAACGCGAGCCGTTATCATGGCAGGACAAGCTGTGGCAAACGCCTTATCAGCAAGCCGATAAGGCCTTGCGCCTCGGTGATAACGAACGCGCCGCTCAAATAGCGGAAGATGCATGGCAACGCGGCACCGCCAATTATCGTGCTGGTAATTATGATCAGGCCTTGGTTGACTTTTCTCAGCTCGACAGTGCAGAAGGCTTCTATAATCAAGGCAATACCTTGATGCAAATGGAGCGCTATGACGAGGCTAAAAACGCCTATGCTGCAGCGCTGGAGCGACGCCCCAATTGGCTGCAAGCGCAAGACAATATGGACCTCGCCGAACAACTCGCTGAGCAAAAACAGCAACAATCTGAAAATAATCAGCAAGGCGATGCACAAAATAATCATTCGCAAAATCAACAAGGCGAGCAAGGTGAGCAGCAGTCTGGTGAGCAACAACAATCCGAACCTGAACAAAACGACCAGCAAGCTGGCCAACAAGAGCAGCAACAGCAACAAAAGCAAGAGTCGAACGAACAAAGTGACGCATCGGAGCAGCAGCAAGCCGCACCTGAAGGTGAGCAAGAAAAGCCTCTGCAAAGTGAGTTCGGTGATGCCTCGGAAGAAGAATTGCAGCAGCAAATGCAGCAATGGTTGAATAGGATTGAGGATGATCCAGCCGTATTATTGCGCAATAAAATGCGTTATGAAGCGCAACAGCGCAGACGTCAAAGTCCGCCGCCAGGAGTTGAAAAACAGTGGTAAATTGTATGGTTAGAACAATTTTATTTTCGGTCTTATTAATTCTTGTAAGCCCGCTAGCCGCCGCACAAACTGCGGAAGTGATTGCTAGTGTCGATAAAAACCCGGTAATTCAAGGCGAACCCTTTACACTCACAGTCACCATCAATGACGATGTCAGCCAAGCGGCTTGGCAGCCCGAAGAGCAGTTGCGGGATTTTCGCGTGCTTAATGTTCGCTCATCGCGGCGTACCAGTGTAATCAATGGCGAAACCTCACGCACCACTTCGTTCATCGTAAACCTGCAGGCTCCTGACATGGCTGGTATTGTGCGTATTCCGCCATTGCAAATAGGCAACGCCAGTAGCAACGCGATTGAACTCACTATCTTAGACGCTGCCACATCGGCCAATGAACTTGAGCAACGCCCCGCGTTTATTCGTACGTCATTAGAATCAAACCAAGTGTATGTGCAACAGCAGTTTAAATTGGTCGCACGACTTTACCTGAGTGCTAATTTACACAGCGGCAATCTCGTCGCGCCCGAGCTCGATGACGCCGAAGTGAGCCAGTTTGGCCAAGACGAAGAGTCCTATGAAATTATCAACGGCAAGCGCTATCAAGTATTTCAACGCACCTATTTAGTCACCCCGCTGCGTTCTGGGGAATTAACGATTCGCGGCCCTATCTTTGAAGGACAAATAAGTCGCGAATCAGGGCGCTCGGTATTTTCATCAATTGCCACCACTCAACCTGTTAGCGCCGCGGCTGCATCTAAATCAATTAACGTACTTGCGCGTCCTGATAACTGGACGGGTCATTGGCTGCCGTCAGAGCTCGTCAGCTTGAGCGTCGAGCGGGCGAACCCCGAGGCACCTGTTGAAGTGGGTCAGCCAATAACTCTAACGTATCGGCTCACCGCCATCGGCGTAAGCCCCGAGCAGTTGCCTGAGCTTAACTTCGACGGCCTGACAGATGTATCGGTTTATCCCGAAGCTGCAGAATTTGCGAGTACAACCCGAAATGGGCGTGTCATTGCTCAACGCAGCCAAACGGTCGCGATTATCCCGCGCAGCAGCGGCGAACTCACACTGCCCGCTATCGATGTTGCCTGGTTTAATACGCGTCTACGACAAAAACAATTAGCGAGTTCGCAGCCGATAGTTGTCAACGTACAGCCGGCACCAAATGCGTCATATGAGGTTGAGCAGCAAACAGCGGAACCGAACACCGCTGTCAGTACCGACAACACAACTTCCGCTGAACACGATACAACAGCCGCATTGGCACCTCTGCAGTCACCCTACTTCATTTTGGCTGCCGTTTTCGCCGGGCTTTGGTTATTAACCTTAATCGTCTGGGCTTGGTGGTGGTTGCGCCAACAACGTAATCCGTCTGTCGGCGTACAAGCAGAGCAAGCCCATAAACCCAATCATGCATGGCAACAGTTGCAGCAAGCAGCCTTAGCAAATGACGCCGTCGCCACCGAGCAAGCGTTACGTGATTGGGCACACCAACAGCTTAGCTTACCCATGCATGATCTACGCGAGATTGCTGAGCATTTTAAGCATCAACCATTGCACAGCCAAATCGACCATTTACAGCGTTGTCGCTATGCCAGTGCGGATAAGTCATGGTTAGAAGGAAAAGCACTACTACGTGCGCTAAAGGCGGCACAAAAACATTTAAAGCAACAACCTAAAGCGAAGCCCCGTCTATCGCCGCTTTATCCTAACTAGCCACTAACTGTCGTGACCCATAAAAAAATCCCGGAGCAAGCTCCGGGATTTTTGTTTTAACAGTCATAGACAGTTATTAAAGGTTACTCTTGTTCGCGAATGTTACCGCTTGAATCAAGGCGTACTTCAATATCCGCTTGCTCACGCAACGCCTCAATGAACGCACCGTAACTTTGTTGCGTGTAGCTATTGATCAATTGATCAGCCATCTGCGCTTGCATCGTCTCGTCAACTTCGCCGTCCATAACATCAGTTAATTGCACAATGGCCAAATCACCATTGGCTAACTCAGTCACGGCAACTTGCACGGCGTCTGCAGCAGGTACTGCTTGCTCAAATAAGCTTTGCAATACTGCACGCGGAATGTCGCTTGCACGACGGTCAACCGCTTCAATAGCTGTCAATTCTACCTGCACAGGCTCACCAGCACGCAGTTTGGCTGCAATCGCTTCAGCATCATCACGCGCAGCCGCTTGAGCTTTTTCAGTGCGCAGATTATCCAATACTTGTGCACGAACGTCTTCAAGTGGCTTGGTCGAAGCCGCTTTAAAGTCAACCACACGCACCACAACGGCCTGCTTATCATTCACTTCAATCAAGTCGCTATTCAAGCGTTCATCAATGAATTCACGGTTGAATACCAGTTGTAAGGCAGCTGGATGATTCAGTGCAGATGGCGCATTGTTGCGGCTAAACCAGTCGCTTTCGCGTGCAGTCAGACCTGTTTCTTCAGCCACCGGCTTCAACGTATCAGGAATATCAAATGCTAACGCAGACACCTGTTGCTGCAGCTCGTAATAAGCTTGCTTGACACGGTCTTCACGCATATCAGCAACAATTTCGTCACGCACTTCTTCAAATGAGGTAGACGAACCGGCTTCAAAATCAGTTAGCTTAATAATGTGATAACCAAAAGAGGTGCTTACCACACCCGTCATTTCACCAACTTCTTTGAGCGCAAAAGCAGCTTCATCAAAAGCAGGATCCATAGTGCCCTGCTCGATAAAATCTAAATCACCACCCGCTTCAGCGGTAAAAATATCATCCGAATACTGGGCTGCCATTTCGGCAAAATCCGCGCCTTCAGTCAGCTTTGCCAGCACTTCTTGCGCTTCTTGTTGGGCAGCTTCGTCTTCGCCTTCAATTAAGATGTGCGCAAAACGATAGCGGTCTGGCGTTTCGTAATTTGCTTGGTTGTTGTCGTACCACTCACGAACGACGCTTTCATCAATTTCAACTGATTCAGCAACGGCATCGGCGTCGAGCGCGACAAACTCAACCTTAACTTGCTCTGGCACTGCAAACGCCTGTTGGTTGTTCTGATACCATTGTTCAATTTCAGCATCGGTAACTTCAACGGTGTTCAGATACTGCTCAAGTGGCATACTGGCATAAGAACCACTGCGCTTCTGATTCACTAAACGCTGCACTGCTGCGGTTTCGCTTGGCAATGCAAACTCAGAATTAACCATGGCTTGTAACAGTTGCGTGCGGGCTAAATCGCGACGCATAAGTTCGGCGAAACCGTCAGGGGTATAACCCAAACCGTTCAGAGTCATTTGATAACTGGTGTTATCAAATTGGCCTGCTACTTGAAACGCACCAATCTCGCGAATGGCGGCTTTAACTTGGTCATCAGAAACGCGTAGGCCCGCTTCGCGAGCAAATAACTCAACAAGCTTCTGGTTGACCAAATCATCTAATACTTGGCTACGCAAACGTTGGTTAAACGCTGGGTCGGCCGCTAGGGTGTCATAAAAATCACCGAATTGTTCTTTTTGACGCGAACGCTCATTCTCGACGGCGCGGTCAAATTCAACCCTGCTAATTTCTTCACCATTTACTACAGCCACCGATGGCTCTGGCTGGTTCGTGATGTATCCACCAATCCCCGCCAACGCAAAGGTAAGCGCTATCAATACTAGAATCGCTTTCACGATTAAGCTTTGCGACCCTTCTCGAATCCTGTCCAACATAATCCACTAAACCTCAATTGTTCCCATTCGTTGGGCGGGTATTATATCTGCTTCTGCAGAAAAAAAATAACCCGAAGACAAGCTTCGGGTTATTTTCAGCAAATGCTGGCGGAACGGACGGGATTCGAACCCGCGACCCCCGGCGTGACAGGCCGGTATTCTAACCAGCTGAACTACCGCTCCGCTTTTATTAGTTTACTGAATCTTTCAGTGCTTTACCGGCTTTGAAAGAAGGTACTTTAGCTGCTGCGATTTGGATAGTTTGGCCAGTTTGTGGGTTACGACCAGTACGAGCTGAACGCTCACGAACACTGAAAGTACCAAAACCAACTAACGCTACTTGATCACCTTTTTTCAAAGCATCTGTTACTGCTTCGATGAAAGAATCAAGAGCACGTCCAGCCGCAGCTTTAGAAATTTCTGCTCCGTCTGCAATTTTATCAACTAACTGAGACTTATTCACAGTATCATCCCCTTAGATTGTTATTATCAGATTTGCATGGTTCCATTGCGTTCTGTTTGTTTCAATGGGCCAGCGAAGGTTATAACAAGCTTAAACTTACGGTTCAAGCAGTAGTGATAGATTAGCAGACATCTTCCTTATTAATCCATCACGCAAGTGGCACGCCAGATTCTTCTTTTGTTTGAGTCTGACTAATCACTTTGACTCTAGGCTACCACAAGATTTCGGATTGAGAACCCTTTTTAACAATTTTTTTGACGAAAGAATGCGGCCTGTAGGCCAGTTATGGCCTCGCAGCCCGCATTTTTGCGTTTTTAAGCCGTCTTTTCCAAGCTTTTCGGTGCGGATTCGAGCGCAACGGCGAGTACTTCATCAATCCATTTAACCGGTTGAATCTTAAGATCACCCTTTACTTCGTCGCTAATTTCTTTCAAATCACGCTCGTTTTCTTTCGGAATCAACACATGTTTGATGCCACCACGATGCGCCGCCAAAAGTTTTTCTTTCAGCCCACCAATTGCTAACACCTCACCGCGTAGGGTTATCTCGCCAGTCATCGCAACATCGGCGCGCACTGGAATACCCGTCAACGAGCTCACTAATGCGGTTACCATAGCGATACCTGCACTCGGGCCATCTTTTGGCGTAGCACCTTCAGGTACGTGCACATGAATATCACGCTTCTCATGAAAGTCTTCCGGAATGCCCAGCATGTTTGCACGGCTGCGCACCACGGTCAGTGCTGTCTGAATCGATTCCTGCATGACGTCGCCAAGCGAACCCGTTGAAGTAATCTTGCCTTTACCCGCAACATTCGTTGCTTCAATGGTTAGCAAGTCACCGCCTACTTCGGTCCACGCCAGACCGGTTACTTGGCCTACTTGGTTATTCTCTTCCGCCTTACCATAGTCAAAGCGCTGCACACCCAAGAAGTCAGATAAGTTATCACCTGTGATTTCAACATGCTTGATACGCTTATCCAGCACAATTTTCTTCACTGCTTTACGGCATAAGCGAGAAATTTCACGTTCTAGATTACGCACACCGGCTTCGCGGGTGTAGTACCGGATAATTCCAATAATGGCATCGTCCGTTACGTTGATTTCTTTGGCCTTCAAACCATTGCGCTCTATTTGCTTGTTCAACAAATGACGCTTCGCAATATTAAGCTTCTCTTCTTCCGTGTAACCGGACAAGCGAATCACTTCCATACGGTCAAGCAGCGGCCCTGGAATATTCATGCTGTTAGACGTCGCTACAAACATCACATCCGACAAATCATAATCCACTTCAAGATAATGGTCGTTGAAATTGACGTTCTGTTCAGGGTCCAATACTTCAAGCAATGCGGAAGCTGGATCGCCGCGCATATCCGAAGCCATTTTGTCAATTTCATCTAACAAAAACAGCGGATTACGCACACCAACTTTTGCCATTTTCTGAATCAGCTTGCCCGGCATTGAACCAATATAGGTACGACGGTGACCACGAATCTCAGCTTCATCACGCACACCACCAAGCGCCATACGCACATACTTACGGCCGGTTGCTTTTGCAATCGATTGGCCAAGCGAGGTTTTACCAACCCCTGGCGGCCCTACTAAGCATAAAATGGCGCCACGCACCTTGCTGGTACGCTGTTGCACGGCAAGGTACTCAAGAATGCGTTCTTTAACTTTTTCCAGACCATAATGGTCGGCATCAAGTATTTTTTCAGCATTCGCGAGGTCTTTCTTAATGCGTGAACGCTTCTTCCACGGCACCGATACCATCCAATCGATGTAACCACGAACTACAGTCGCTTCCGCAGACATCGGCGACATCATTTTTAACTTCTGTAATTCGGCACGCGTTTTCTTTTCAGCCTCTGCAGGCATTTTCGCTTCGTCGATTTTGTGTTCAAGCGCTTCAAACTCATCTGGGCCATCTTCCATTTCACCCAGTTCTTTTTGAATCGCCTTCATTTGCTCATTCAGATAGTATTCACGCTGACTCTTTTCCATCTGCTTTTTAACGCGCGAGCGAATACGCTTCTCTACCTGAAGCAGGTCAATCTCACCTTCCATCAGTGCCATCAAATACTCAAGGCGCTCACGTACGTCGGTTATTTCCAATACCTTTTGCTTATCATTAAGCTTTAACGGCATGTGCGCCGCCATGGTATCGGCCAAACGATCCGCCTCTTCAATACCTGACAAGCTGGTCAACACTTCCGGTGGAATCTTCTTGTTCAGTTTCACGTAGCCTTCAAACTGGTTGATGGCCGAGCGAATCATCACCTCTTCTTCTTTCTCGTCCATCGTGTCTGAATCGAGGTAATGCACCTGCGCCCGAAAGAAGCCCTCTTCCGGTTCAAACTGTTCAATTTCGGCGCGTTGACTACCCTCAACCAGCACTTTTACCGTGCCATCAGGTAGTTTCAATAACTGCAAAATGGTTGCAACAGTACCTATGCGATGAATGTCATCTTGCTCGGGTTCATCAACCGATGCGTCTTGTTGCGCTGACAAAAATATTTGTTTGTTTTTATCCATCGCTGCTTCTAAGCAACGAATAGACTTTTCACGCCCGACAAATAACGGAATAACCATGTGGGGGTAAACCACAACATCACGTAGCGGCAACACCGGTATGCTCAAGCGTTCAATCCGTTCTTCACTCATAAACTTCTCCAGGTAACGGGTTCGTGATTCGAATCACTCTATCTTACCTCTTAATATGAGGCTCTCCAGCGAAAGTTCAATGTTTTGCATAAAAAAAGGGCCGTAAAGGCCCTTTTTGCACAAACTTCATGCTAAACAACAGAGTTATTCACCTGATGCGTGCTTTTCTTCTTGTTGGTTGGCATAAATCAAAATAGGTGCAGATTCGCCTTTAATAACTGACTCGTCGATAACAACTTTGACCACATTCTCAATAGTCGGCAAGTCGTACATGGTATCGAGCAGCACAGCTTCAACAATTGACCGCAGGCCACGCGCACCTGTTTTACGTGTCATTGCTTTACGAGCAATTGCTCGAAGTGCATCTTCACGGAACTCAAGCTCAACATCTTCCATCAAGAATAATTTACCGTATTGCTTGGTCAATGCATTCTTTGGCTGACGTAAAATTTGTACCAACGCGTCTTCATCAAGCTCAGTCAACGTCGCTAATACAGGTAGCCGCCCAATAAATTCAGGAATCAAACCATATTTAACGAGATCTTCAGGCTCAACACTGGCAAGCGTCAGTCCTTCGGCTTTAGGTTCTTTACTTTTCACCTGCGCACCAAAACCGATACCGCTGCCAACGCTAATGCGTTGCTCAATAACTTTATCAAGCCCGGCAAATGCACCGCCGGCAATAAACAGAATCTTTGAGGTATCAACCTGCAAAAATTCTTGTTGCGGGTGTTTACGCCCACCTTGCGGTGGCACCGCCGCAACCGTTCCTTCAATAAGCTTCAGCAAAGCTTGCTGTACGCCTTCGCCCGACACATCGCGCGTAATTGATGGGTTGTCAGACTTGCGCGAAATTTTGTCAATTTCATCAATATAGACAATACCGCGCTGTGCTTTTTCAACATCGTAGTCGCACTTTTGCAGTAATTTCTGAATGATGTTCTCGACATCTTCACCAACATAACCGGCTTCAGTTAACGTGGTCGCATCGGCCATGGTAAAGGGCACATCTAAATAGCGCGCAAGCGTTTCAGCTAAATACGTTTTACCACTACCCGTTGGACCAATAAGCAGGATATTACTTTTACCAAGTTCAATCTGCTCTTCGTCTTTGTTGGTGGTTTCGTTGTTATACAAACGCTTGTAGTGATTATAAACGGCAACCGCGAGTACCTTTTTAGCCATCTCTTGGCCAATCACGTATTCGTCTAAATGCGCGCGAATTTCATGGGGGTTCGGTAGCTTCTTCTGCTCTTCTTGTGGTGCAATATTTTGAATTTCTTCTTCCAAAATATCGTTACACAAGTCAACGCATTCATCACAAATAAATACCGACGGCCCGGCAATTAACTTGCGAACCTCATGCTGACTTTTTCCGCAGAAGGTACAAAACAACGGCTTTCCGCCGTTACCTTCAGTTTTATCAGTCATTCTATTCTCCGCCTCTTTGCGTCAACACCTTATCAACTACACCGTAGTCTACAGCTTCTTGCGCAGACATAAAGTAATCGCGGTCAGTATCTTTTGCCACTTGTTCGATGTTCTTGCCGGTATTTTCGGCCAACATACGGTTAAGCTTGTCTTTAATATCAAGAATTTGGCGCGCATGAATTTCAAAGTCAGACGCCTGCCCCTGGAACCCGCCTAATGGCTGGTGAATCATGACGCGTGAATTTGGCAAACAAAAACGCTTACCTTGCGCGCCACCCGCTAATAAAAACGCGCCCATGCTGGCCGCTTGGCCCATACACACAGTGCTTACGTCAGGTTTAATAAAGCGCATGGTGTCATAAATCGCCATACCGGCAGTCACTGCACCACCTGGTGAGTTGATGTACAAATAAATGTCTTTATCCGGATTGTCTGATTCTAAAAATAGCAGTTGCGCGACAATCAGGTTAGCCATGTGGTCTTCAACTTGACCGCAGCAAAAAATCACGCGCTCTTTAAGCAGGCGCGAGTAGATATCATACGAGCGCTCTCCTTTTGCAGTTTGTTCCACTACCATCGGCACCAATTGTGCCATTGGGTCTAGCGCCATATCCGACATAATTTACGACTCCTGAAATAAAAATGGCCCGTATAAGGTTATACGAGCCATTAAACCAAGTTGTTATGGACGCCGTCAACGATGTTGTGACAGTTCCACCAACTGTTTTACTTTTTAGGGTTCATCAACTCGTCAAAGCTGGTTTTCTTAGCTTTAACTTTTGCGTTCTCAAGGATGAACTCAATTGCTTGTTCTTCTAATGCAACGTTACGAATCTGCTGCATCATTTCTTCGTTACCTTTGTAATACGCGATAACTTCAGCTGGATCTTCGTACGCAGATGCGTTGTTCTCGATGATCTCGTCAACTTTCTTCTCGTCAACTTTCAGCTCGTTGCCACGGATAACTTCACCCAGTAACAAACCAACTTTTACGCGCTCTTTTGCTTGTTCTTCAAACAAATCAGCTGGTAATTGCGGCATTTGTGCTTGGTTACCACCGAAACGCTGCATGGCTTGACGACGCAGAACGTCTACTTCCTGGTCAATCATTGCTTTCGGCAAGTTCACGTCGTTGTTTTCAACAAGACCTTTCAGTACTTGTTCTTTCACTTTGCTTTGCACTGCGTTTTTCAATTCGCGTTGCATGTTCTTACGAACTTCAGCTTTAAGCGCTTCAACGCCGCCTTCCTGAATACCAAACTGAGTCACGAACTCGTCACTTAGCTCTGGCAATTCACGTTCTTCAACCTTCTTCGCAACCACAACGAATTGTGCTTCTTTGCCTTTCAGGTTTTCAGCATGATAGTCGTCTGGGAAAGTTACCTTAATGGTTTTTTCTTCACCAGCTTTCATGCCAATAATTTCGTCTTCGAAACCTGGAATCATGCGGCCTTCGCCAAGCTCAAGTGCGAAATCAGTCGCTTTACCACCTTCGAACTCTTCACCGTCAATTGAACCGGTGAAATCGATAGTGATACGCTCACCTTTTTTCGACTTACGCTTAATTTCTTTCCAAGTTGCGTGTTGCTTGCGCAATGTATCAAGCATGTTGTCAACGTCTTTGTCAGTAACTTCAACGTCTGGCTTCTCAACATTCAGCTTGTCTAATGCTGCAACTTTAACTTCTGGATACACTTCGAACGTAGCAACGAATTCAAGGTCTTTACCTTCTTCGTTAACTTTCGGCTCAATCGCAGGCATACCCACTGGGTTGATTTTTTCCTGCATCATGGCTTCAAAGTATTTGCTTTGCATCAGGTTCGACGCGGCACGCGCACGCGCTTCTTTACCATACAATTTCTGCAAAACATTAGGTGGAACTTTGCCTTTACGGAAACCGTTGATACGGCGGTTACGGTACTCGTCTTTTAACAGACGCTTGACTTCGTTTTCGATAACGTCAGCTGGCACGGTGATCGTGGCGCGACGCTCTAATCCTTGGGTTGTCTCTACAGAAACCTGCATTGCTTTGTTACCTCGGCTTCACTATTGGCCTGAGCCCACTACCAACGGGGCCCTTCAAAATGACGCCGCATTATAGCGAAGCCACGGGCTCACGTCGAGTGTCAACGGGTACTTTTGCACCGATTAAGCTACAGACTGCTTAGATGTCGCTCTATTAGTCAGTTGAAAATTGTGGATTTAATTCCATACGATTGCGTCCGGATTGCTTCGCTAAATAAACAGCTTCATCCACTTCACGCATTAAATCATCGGTGTTCGTCGTTGTTTCTGGAATACTCGATGTAACACCGATGCTTACAGTTACTGGTGTACCGAGCTTTCCTTTTAATTGCTGAACTTCAGTTAATACCTTCTTTGCCTGTACAGTCAGTTCTGTGAGCTCCGTTTGCGGGCAGACAATCATAAATTCATCGCCACCGAAACGGGCCACATATTCGCCCGTGCGTTTAAAGTTTCTTTGTAAAATATCTGCCACCGACTTTAATACTTCGTCACCATGCAAATGGCCATGCTCGTCATTCAACCGTTTA
The DNA here is from genome assembly GCF_048267825.1 of Pseudidiomarina sp. Classification (NCBI taxonomy): domain Bacteria; kingdom Pseudomonadati; phylum Pseudomonadota; class Gammaproteobacteria; order Alteromonadales; family Idiomarinaceae; genus Pseudidiomarina; species Pseudidiomarina sp. Next base: position 32,669 of record NZ_JBLWWR010000010.1, on the reverse strand, counting down.
AAATAGTCCACATCAACCATGAGTAACGTAAGCGGATGTTTGGCGCGAACGGCCCGGCGAAGTTCAAGTTCAAGGCACTCATCTAAACCACGGCGGTTAATTAAGTCGGTTAAGCTGTCTTGCCGTGCAAGTTGCGCCAGCTTCGCATTGGCTTGCAACAGCTCTTCTTCAGTAGCACGCAAGCGCGATTCGGTTTGATGGCGCGAAATGGTATTGGCAATCATGTCGGCAACAAGGCGCATTTGTCGAATATCGCGTTCCACCCAGTTGGTTTGGCGATTCACCAAATCACAGCCGACAAAGCCAACCAGCTTGCCTTCCAAAAACATACCAACAGCCATCATTGAGCGAATGTTTTCACGTAATAATTCGTCGCGAAAGCCACCCGTTGAATCGCTTAGCTGACAGGAGTCATCCACCAGTACCTGTCCGTCTTCAAGCATACGCTCGAAAAAATACGGCATGGTTTCCGCAGGAATGTTTTGTAGTTCGTCTTTATGAGGCGTGATACCGTCGTTGGTCCACTCATAGGTGTTTGACATTTCTGAATAATCATTTGAAAACTCAAAAACATAACAACGATCTTTGCTACCGCCGCGCCCTAGCAAGGCTAACGCATGCTCAATATGGGTTTGACTTTGGTCGGGTGTGGAGTTTATCAGCTGCATGCTAATTACCGAGATCACCAACCCAAACCCTTCATCTGTTGAAGTAGAGTGCACAGCATCATACTGGTTTGGCGTTGTCTCTAACATAAATCACGCTCTTATAATTGTTATAACGTGTTGCACAAATGAAAGTTAGTGCTCAAATTATACGCATATAGAGCTATAAATCTACGGAAAATAACCAGAAAAGAAAATTAGAGAGAGAATGGTCGGCGAGACTGGATTCGAACCAGCGACCCCTTGTACCCAAAACAAGTGCGCTACCAAGCTGCGCTACTCGCCGACATTATTATTTTTTGAGATAGTGCTGAACAGCGAAGAAAATGGGGTGGCTGATGGGACTTGAACCCACGACAACCGGAATCACAATCCGGGGCTCTACCAACTGAGCTACAGCCACCACTTCACAACATTGTTTTGCCAGGGCTAAATTGGCGCACCCGGCAGGATTCGAACCTGCGACCGACGGCTTAGAAGGCCGTTGCTCTATCCAGCTGAGCTACGGGCGCATATCTTACCTGCTTTAAAATGGTCGGCGAGACTGGATTCGAACCAGCGACCCCTTGTACCCAAAACAAGTGCGCTACCAAGCTGCGCTACTCGCCGACAAATTCTAAAAACCGGTGCAGGACGCGGCCTGACAACGGGGGCGAATATTACCTGTTGGGCAGTAAGCCGTCAAACACTTTTTTGCCCGAATTGTCTGACTGCTGAAAATACCAACAGCGTGCCGGAAATTTGTTCATTACGCTTATTCAGGGCATCAACATTAGATGCTACAACCTTAGCAAAAAACATGCGAAAATAGCACTTCTTGAAATCACTATTCTAGCGATCAATCTAAAGGGTGCTCCCAGCAATGACTGCGCAACGTATCGATGGTAAACAAGTAGCTCAACAAGTTCGTGATCAAGTAAAACAGGCCGTTGCCAAGCGCCTTGCCGCTGGTGCTCGTGCACCGGGGTTAGCGGTGGTATTGGTCGGCAGCGACCCCGCTTCGCAGGTATACGTAGGTAGCAAACGCCGTGCTTGTGAAGAGGTAGGCATTACCTCTCAAGCATTCGACTTACCGGCAAGCACAACGCAAGCCGAGCTTGAAGCACTTATCGATACACTTAACGCAGACACCAGCATTGACGGCATCTTGGTGCAACTGCCGTTGCCTGAGGGGCTTGACGCACAGGCCATACTGGAACGCATTCACCCGTTTAAAGACGTTGATGGCTTCCACCCGTTTAACATGGGCCGACTTGCCCAACGTAACCCAGCCCTGCGCCCTTGCACCCCGCGCGGCGTAATTACCTTATTTGATTCCATCGGCTTAGACTTGCACGGCAAAAATGCCGTGGTTGTTGGCGCTTCAAACATTGTCGGCCGCCCCATGAGCCTTGAGCTGTTGTTGGCCGGCGCTACAACTACCGTATGCCATCGCTTCACCAGTGACCTCAAAGAACACGTACAACGTGCCGATGTGCTGGTGGTTGCTGTTGGCAAACCGAACTTTATTCCTGGCGAATGGGTAAAACCAGGCGCTGTGGTCATTGATGTGGGCATTAACCGTTTACCATCAGGCCAACTGGTGGGCGACATTGAATTTGCCGCCGCCGAGCAACGCGCGTCTTACATTACCCCAGTACCAGGCGGCGTAGGCCCCATGACCGTAGCCACATTGATGCAAAACACCTTGCAGGCTTGTGATACGTGGCATGCACCCCTTAAGTAATCGTTTGATTTAATTGTGTTTATTAGGTTGCTTATCGGCGCGAAAACCTGACAACATTGGCCCTGTGCGCCGCGAAATAAGTGGCCACATTGGCTCACCAACTAACGCTTCCCGTAAACGACAAAAGCGCTGTGCCGGACTGTCAAAAAGCTGTCGCCAAGTTTGTAATACTGGAGCGACTAACGGCACTTGCAGCGGCATACACCACCAGATTTCAATATCTAACTGTCGTGCAGCCAGCCAGTTATCCGTAACATCCATGTTTGCAGTTCTCGCCAGTGCATGATCAATGGCTATTTCAGTCACCCACTGCTGCTTACGCAAATCATAACGCTGCTCATTAAATTGCTCTTGGGCTTTAACCGTCGGGCTATGCAGTTGAATGGTTGATGCTAGCCGCGCATGCAGTAATGTGGCTACAGTCGCTCGCCACGCGCCCTCTCGTAAATTAGCTGCCTCAGATTCATCCTCTTGATCAACGTTCCACTGTAATTGAGTGCTTGCCATACCTGTTGCTAACACGTTGCGCATAGCCGACAAATCACCATGTTGCAGTTGACCTGCGCGCAGCACGTAGTGACTGGTGTTGTGCAACAAATGTTGCGCCCAGAATAGCCAAATTAATTGCAGTGCCGCCAACAGCATCCAAAAAATAAGTGGCGTAAGTAGCATCGCTTCAATGGTTGCTACGCCTCGCTGATGGCTACCAAGACAACGAGGGACTATTTGCATAATCCCTGCAACTGACAGTTGCGCCATAGCTGGGCGTATTCATCAACGCGAGTGCGCAGCTCCGTCATGCTTGTAGCTGGAGTAATTACATCCAGAGCATAGACAGTTTGCACTGTTAGCTCACTGGCTTTCAGTGCTATCACTTCAAGTTCCTGAGCTATTAGCGTTTTCGCCTCTATCGTTTGTGCGTCTAGAGCGCTGACGGCAGTGATATCAAACTCAGCCATATCGAGATCGGTTGCCATACTGTTTAGGTGCTCTTGATCCATCATGGGTAAGCGATGTAAATATTGCTCGCCTGCTGAGGCTATTGTTGGCGGCCATATAATAAGAATAAATTCAGTACCGCGTGACATCGAGCCTGGAACCTGGCCCGATAGCCAATCGGCTTTTGCACGAGTTGGCGCTTGGAGCGTCAACTCAAGCCAGTTTTCATATTCTATAAACGACCATGATTGCTGCCAGGGGTAATTAAGATAAGCGATATCTTCAGGTGCCAATAAGTCATCAACTGCCGTTGGTGGTGTAAGATGCTTTGCCCAATAGATTGTTGCTGCGTCACGTATCATCTCCGTATCATCAATCCATTTTTGACGTTCCTGTTGCTGTTGATGAATTTGCCGCGCTTGGGTCGCTATCATTAATAATCCACTCATAATTACCACTGCGGTGATAATTTCGAGCAACACAAAACCTCGGGCTCGCATGATTAACTTCCTTGTTTAGGCTTAATGTTGCTGAAGAAAACGCTGGTGCCGCTGCAACTGTCGCTCAAGGCGAATATTTTGTCGCTGCAGTTCACGGTCAAAGAACTTTTCGCGCTGCTGCTCACTAAGCTTTGCTGTGGCCACTAAAAGTGTCGATACTGCAACGGCGGCACTAGCGAGAACGGCCAAACCGATAACCCACTCCAGCACCAAAAAACCGCGGTTATTCGACATTTTTTGATTCTCTGAACCAGCTTTCATGGATTTGTCCTGAATCGATTAACCTTGAAATTTGAGCGTCAAGGTGTCCCCAGAAAAACTACTCTCAATGGCATAGTCCGTAAAATCATAAGCCAGTCGAGCCCCCTCGGCCGTTTGTTCAATGCCACTGACCGTAATGACATATAGCGAAGTATCGGTTCCATCAACCGCGATACTAATGTCGCCACCCCACGGATTAATACGAGTACCCGCTCCCCAAACTTCAGGCACGGCGGCGATACTCGACATGGCTGACATACTTATTCCGGTCAGATCACCGGTTCGAGGTCGCCATAGCTGAGCTCCGGACTGAATTGTAATGATTTGGCTCTTTGCTTCACTCACGCGCGAATTGCCCACCGCCCAGTCTCGTAAGGCGAGCGACCCAATGGTCGCCAGTGCGATAATGGATAACACCGTCAACACTTCGATAAACGTAAATCCTTTTTGAGATTGCATAATTAACACTCCATTGTTGAAAAAAAAGATTGGTGTCGAGTAACAGCCATAATTGGACTGTCTAAACGATACTCTGCTGCGTTATCGCCATTAACATGCTTCCCATACCGCCAAGCATGACGATCAACAAGACAAAAATCATTCCATAGCAGAACCCTTGGAGGACTGCTCTCAGCCGCGCCAGCGCTTGCACTGCATCATGCGCTGCATAACTTGCCACGCGCTTCAATGTGCCGTGTTCAGTGGCATTTCTACTGCCATTACCGAGTCGAAATAGCATGCGGGCAGACAATAATCCGCTATCAAATATACGTTCCAAGCGTCGCTCGCCATCAGCCAGCTTTGCGCGCATTCCAGCGATATGTGCATTCAACGAGTTACCGCCATAACGTTGCATGGTTGCCAGTGAACGATCGAGATTAATGCCAGCTTGCAACAAAACCGTGGACGTTTGCAGCAACAGCACTGCGCTAAAATAACGGTGAATAAGAAAAGCGCCCTTACCTGCGAGTAACTGACACCAGTGCCATTTAAAGTTAACCAAACCTGGGGGGCCCCAGCTCAACATAAATACCGTCACAACTACCAATAACAAGCCTGGTAACATGAGGCTGTGCGTGAGCGCTAGCAACCATTCACTTAATTGCGGCCACTGCGACTCCGGCAACGACTGCGCGAGCTTAGGCATTACACCCCGCCCGATAAAAAATGTTGCAGCAAAAGCCAGCGCTAACATAACCACAGGGTAGAGCAATGGCTTCCAAAACTGGCGCCAGGCTTCGCGTCGTTGCTGCTCAAACCGTTGGTGCTGTGATAAAATTTGCTCAAGAATTCCACTATGTTCGCCAACAGCAACCAGCATCACTAGATCTTCAGAGAACCAATGATGCAGTGATGGTCCCAACGCCCGACCATGATTTAATTGTTTAATCAACTGCACAGCAACCTCTTGCTCGAGTTTTAGATTGAGGTGTCGCGCATTTTCCAGCAGTTCATGACAGCAGGTTAATGGGCTTAACCCATCACCAAGTCCCAACGCCAAATCTTCTAAGAAAGCTAATTGACGAGCTCTTGTTAAACGCATGACAAATGACTTTGTAATTGTGGCTCAAGTGCCTGCCATCCCGCCGCAATGAGTCGCTCTCGACAAGCTTCCAAACTTCCCTCCCGGATAGCTTTGCGTACACATTCATCAATTTCTAACAGCTCCGCCACTAAGCGACGTCCAATCACGCCCGAACCTTTGCACCTCGGACAGCCCCTATCGGTACCTTCGCAGTCCTCGCAAATTCGACTCACTAGTCTTTGGGCAAGTATCCCGCGAAGTACGCCCATTTGTGACAGGGATTCTGCACTCAACCCTAAATCCAGTAGTCGCTGGATAACCCCAAAGGTGTCGTGCGCATGCACTGTTGCGGTTACCAGATGGCCGGTCAAGCCAGCCGTATATGCTGCACGTGCGGTAGCGGCATCACGAATTTCACTGATGGAAATGACATCTGGATCTTCGCGCAACGCAACACGTACCATGTTGGCAAAATTCAATTCTTCATGGTCCGCTATCACTGGCTTTTGTTCGATATATGGTTGAATAATTTCGATTGGATCTTCAAGCGAAATCACTTTAGCGGTACGAGGTATATGCCAATTTATGGCCGCCAACGTGGTTGTTTTACCTTGACCGGTTGGCCCTGCAACAATGATTATTCCTGCCGGTTTTCCTAACATAGCCAACAGGCTATCTAAGTGCTCAGGGATCAACCCAATACCACTTAACTCTAACGCTTTCTGCTGTTCTGATTGCATCCGCATCGTTACTGCAAAGCCGTTTCGCGTCGGCGACTTTTGAACTCTTAATCGCATGCGGTTTATTTGGTTATTGTGCATAACGGAAAGCGAAATACTTGCACTCGACAGCCGCTGCTCATCAAATAATTCATGGAAGTCTTCAGAGCGTGTATTGAGTGCCGCAGCTATTGCCGCCGCCATGGTTTCGCGATTACGTTCTACCTGCCCGACCAACCGCCCATGCACCCGAAACGCTAACGAAGCGTGCGATGGTAAAAATAATAAATGAATGTCAGATGCTTCCAATACCAATGCTTGAAGCACGAGGTCTTCCAGCGCCTGCTGTGCGCGGGTGTGGTCAAGTTCCACTGGCGCGCGTTGATGCAGGTGTTCTCGTCGCGCAGCAGCATCATGAAGTTGACTGCGAATGGCTCGCGCATCCGCCACAAACCATGCGCGTGATTGCTTACCAAATAGTTGCGCTTGTGCGCAAATCGTAAGCAATTCCAACAGATGTTGTCGCCATGTTTGCTCACTTGCAATTAGCGCACCATCGTCGCCAATCAACACAGCAACGTTATCTTGCGGATATTGCTCGGATAAACACAAACACGGGTCAACCAGGTTACGATTTACTTCAACACGTGCAACATTTTCGTCGGTCATAATCAGCATCGTTACCACCGCTCCGTTAAGGGTAAATCACGAAAGTGTCCAAAGCGTTTTAAGCGCACGCGCCCAGGTTCAACTTCAGCGGTCAGCTCCATCGGCCCCGCGATGCCGCTTAGCAATCGAATTAGTTCATCGCCATAACGCAAGACCACGTGCGTTTTGTCCCCCGTTGCGACAATACCAACCAACTTATATCGCAATAGCTCCGAGGCAACCTCGGATGAACCGGACGGCTTACCTTCTAAGCCATCAATCGCATGACGTGCCTTGGCAATCTGAAGCTCTAACTGCAATCGTTTGGCTTCCGTTTGTGCAAGCCTCTCCGATAGCTCGCTCGCGCGAAGCTGCTGAATGGTCGTATTCGGCGCATCGAGCGTAATCGCGCCACCTAGAATAATTGGTAGAGTCCAAATCATCATGGTCGGGTTCCTTGAGAAGTATCTTTGATTGATATCTGCAGTTGCCAAATAAGATCGCTCGCAACCGCTTTCGCAGCGATTAGTCGTGCACTAGGGTGATTTACCGTCAGCCAGCTCAGAAACTGCCGCCACAACTCTGCATTATTTGGGTCAAATAAATCATGTTTGATTAACAGTGCCTGGCCATTCGGTGTCACCGAAAAGCCAAGGCGTTTCAGAGCATCGCGTGATGGACTTGGCGAAGTGGAACTTGCCTCATCAACCTTATGGTTGTCTTTCAGCGCACGCACCAACCGGCGTTCACCATTATCATTTTGATAATCCCAATTACTATCGGCTAATTGCCCCAGCAACTCACTCACGCGCCCATAGGTTGGTTGCACGATGAGTCTCTCCCCCTCAGTCGTCAATTCCCAACGCCGCACCTGCCACCCAGCTAAATAATTGACCTGCGACAAAAGCTCGTTTACATGAGCGATTTGATTTGGATGCCAACCAACTTTAGGCTGCTTGAGCACAGATAGAGCTTGCGCCGGTTTGGCTAATGGCTGAGCCTCTGGAACCGGCCAAAACCACCATGTAAACCCGATAAAAAATGTCATCGCGGTGATGGTACTTAACGCTAAGACACGACGACGTAACCATGCTGGAGGTTGCCGCAATGACCTGAATCGAGCCAGCTTATTCGGCACTTCTGGAAGTCGTATATTTAAATAATGAACGTTTGCATGCGCAGTTACATGACATGCCAATAATTCTTTCGCTTGATTGCCTGCGATAAAAAGTGCGCACCCCATCTTTTCTGGAGCCAACCAATCGTGTGCGACGAATAATAAATTCAGTACGCCTGTGTGGTCAGCACTGAAACCACAAGCACCGAGCAGAACATCTTCACGCCATGCCACACACACCAGTTGTTGCTGCCACACGTGCACCACCACCGCTGCGCGCTCATCAATGCTTTGTCGCAGCTCTATAGCGGCATCGTAATCGGCCATTTCGCTGCAACAAAGCCAGTACTGAGCGCCACATTTCCACAAGCTATAACGTTCAAACCCAAGCTGTTTCGCTTCTGTTAACCATGCCAGTATCTTGTCGCGGTCATGAGACTGGTGGCGCCAACCTTCAAAACACCAAGCAGTCATAAATTTAGCTCCCGAGTAATGATATGTGGCGTTAGCAGGACAATGGTTTCACTGCGCCTTTGTTGTGACATATCACCACCACCAAGCATCTTACTGAACCAACTTTGTTGACGTTGCGTGAAGCTACGTTCGTTTTTCAACCCACTCATCAGTAATGTTTGACCATTCGCAACCATCGCTTTCATAAAGAATTTTTTGCGATTGGTGTGCGGCGTTTGAATCATTTGCTCACCCGATCGTACTTCATCAATGCGCTCCAGATCGGAAACCTCCGTTGACAGTTGCAAGATGACTTCCCCTTTGCGGATACTGGGCAATAAGTAGAGTTCAAAACCGGTGGTTACAACACCTGGTTGTAGCACGTCTGCGCGGCCAACATTCGCGGTTGCAGCAGACCCGGCTGCGGCTAAGTAAGTCGCATTATCTTCAAGGACTATTTTTGCGATTTGATTATTAAGGCTTACCACACGTGGATGGTTACTGGTTTGCACCAGGCCCTGCTGCGCCAGTGCATCAATCAATACTTGTGACCCTTGCGCTTTACCTTGTTGCTGCTGCCAAAATATTTCGCCACCGTTCATACGGTTTAACTGCGCGGAAGCGAATCCCAGCACGCCCTCGCCGCCTGCTGTTTTGACAATGGCATCCCAGTCAATTGAAAATTGCTCGTCATCAGTAAAGGTAACTTCCAAGATTTGCACATCAATCGCGACCTGACGTGTAAAGCGTTCATTCTGCTGGGCTAAATATGCTTTCACTTGCGCCACATGTTGGGGGTAATCACGAACCAATACCGAAGTAGAACTTTGGTTAACAGTTAGCTTACCCTCTGCTGATAACAACATACTCAAGGCATGTTCTAAATCTTGCCAAACCGAAAGCGACTCGCTACTGAAATTTAAATATTGCTCGCTACTGGTGTTCATGCTGGTTGCCTGCAGGGCATCACCACCAAAGCTTTGACTTTGTTGCTGCTGATCGCGGTTGCCGAGAAAATAACTGGTATCGCCAGCAATGAACGCCACATCAAATTCAGCCACCTCAAACTCATGAATGGAAACCAAATTATCATCCCATTCAAGGTGCCATCGATAACGGCTAGCTATCTGCTGTAGAAAATCTGCCAGACTGCCATGAAACTGCATATGAACCGATAAATTGGATAGTTTTTCACTATTGAAATACGGCGTTACGTGGTGTGGTTCTAATACACGCGTAAGCAATGTTCCAGCCGCTAATCCTTGTGCAGAAACCTTTACGGCTTGCGCACTCCATGCAGGTAATTTCTTTCTTAATTCAGCCAGTGGAGGAATATAAAATGCATCGTCATACAACACTGAACCACTGGGCTTGTGCGTGTCCTGAAGAACCGCTAAGCGTTCATTTGCCTGTGTATACTGGCGCTGCAACGACTCCTGGCCCGAACTCGAACAGCCACTTATCCAGACCAAGATAAGCAGCGTCCAATAGCGTTTCATAACGCCTCCAACGAACTGTAGCGGTAGCTTACAACAGCGGAACGATTTGCATAGAAGGTCACAACGAACTGATAAGGGGTAAGAAGGCGCTCAAGCGCTTCTTGCGCATTGGGTGCCTGTACGGTGAAGGATGCTGGCCACTGATAGTGCGGTGATACGCGCCAATCAATCGTGTCTACTGGAAATTGTGTGGTTATGAATGCTTCTAACTGAGGCTGCAAAAGCCCTTTTTCGAGTTCCAGAATCACCGCATCAGTTCCGCGATTTGGCGCGCTTAAAGTGGCACCCTGCATGACGGTTTCGGAGAACTTATAAACGGGACATGTCCGGGCAAGAATTGACGTCGACCACAAGCAGCTCAGCGCTAAGCTGCTTGCGATGACGCACTGTTGGACCATGGTCCGGCATGGTTGATAAACCATAAAACCTCCTTGTTAGCATGGCACTGCAATCCGTTGCAGTACCTATTTAATCTAGCCCAGCCACGGGCCGCTAACAAGGCGGTAATCGAGCATAAAACGGCGGTTTTTTACTTACGTTTTTTGCTCTCTTGTACTTCCCATTTACCATCGCGATACAGCGCTTGCCAACCGGTGGCCTTGCCATTCACTTCGGTAATGACGTACTGTTCTTTGTTTTTACGGCTGTAACGCACAATGGCTTCGTTGCCATCGTCGTCTTTTTCCGGCGCTTCGGTTAAGTAATGGAACTTCGCTGGAATCCGATCTTTAAAGCGTTTCAGCTCGCTTACTTTCACCGCACGGGTTTCACGTGAACGCGGGAAAGTGTTAGCCGACAAGAACACACCTGAAGCTCCGTCACGCAACACGTAATGCGCATTGGAATCTTCACAGGGTAACTCTGGGAACGGTACGGGGTCTTCTTTTGGCGGTGCCGGCTGACCACTTTTCAACAGTTTACGGGTGTTCTTACATTCGCTGTTGGTGCAGTCAAAATACTTACCAAAACGCCCTGTTTTCAGCTGCATGTCACTGCCACAACGGTCACATTCAAGTACTGGCCCGTCGTAGCCTTTAATGCGGAATTCGCCCTGCTCAACCACAAAGCCATCACAGGCCGGGTTATTACCACACACATGCAGTTTGCGTTTTTCGTCAATCAGGTAGCTGTCCATGGCAGTGCCACACTTCGGACAACGCTTTTTCGCGCGCAACGCAAGCGTTTCAGCTTCGTCGTCATCGTCCTTCACGCGCACCGCTTCTTCCCCTGGCAACAGGTTCATGGTTTGTGTGCAGCGTTCTTTCGGCGGTAACTCATAGCCTGAACAACCAAGGAACACGCCGGTAGATGCGGTACGAATACCCATCGGGCGCCCACATTTCGGGCATTTAATATCGGTGAGCACCATTTGATTCGGGCGCATACCGCCTTCTTCCGGCGTCATTTCCGCTTGTGCTAACTTCTTGCTGAATTCTTCGTAGAATTGATCCAGCATGGCTTTCCAGTTGCGTTTACCTTCTGCAACGTCATCCAGTGCTTGTTCCATTTCTGCAGTGAAGCTGTAGTTCAATAACCGTGGGAAATTGTCGACCAAGCGGTCGTTAACAATTTCGCCCATTTTTTCTGCGTAGAAACGACGGTTCTCAACCCGCACATAACCACGGTCTTGAATGGTTGAGATAATGGATGCGTAGGTTGATGGGCGGCCAATGCCGCGCTTTTCTAGCTCTTTTACCAAAGACGCTTCGCTGAAGCGCGCTGGCGGCTTGGTAAAGTGTTGTTGCGGATCTAACTGCTGCAGGCTCAGCACTTCGCCCTTTTTCACATCAGGCAGCGTTGCATCTTCATTTTTTGAACCCGCGGGTGGCTGCACTTTCGTCCAACCGGCGAAGCGCATCACACGGCCGCGTGCACGCAGCTCATAATCGCCAGCCTGCACGGAAATGGTACTGGCATCGTATTGGGCGGGTGTCATCTGACATGCGACAAATTGACGCCAAATCAACTCGTACAACCGCTGTGCGTCACGTTCCATTTCGCGTAACTGTTCAGATTTCACACCAACACTGGAAGGGCGAATCGCTTCGTGCGCTTCTTGTGCATTTTGCTTCGAGCCATAAACATTCGGCTTCGGCGGCAAATAATCATTGCCAAAATTCTTACCGATATAGTCACGGCAGGTGGCAACCGCTTCTTGGCTCAAGTTGGTTGAGTCGGTACGCATATAGGTAATATGCCCCGCTTCGTACAACCGTTGTGCCAACATCATGGTTTTCTTTACGCCAAAACCTAAACGGGTGCTAGCCGCTTGTTGCAGCGTTGATGTAATAAACGGAGCCGATGGGCGGCTGCTGGTGGGCTTATCTTCCCGATCAATGACTTTGTACTGGGCTGACTGCAATGCGGCCACTGCGGCCTCGGCAGCGCCCTTATCGCCTGCTTTGAATGCCTTGCCGAGATGCTTTTGCACCTGCATGCGCAATTCAGCTTTGGCTTGGGTACTTAAATCAGCGAAAATGTCCCAGTATTCTTCTGGCACAAACGCTTTAATTTCGCGCTCACGTTCAACCACCAAACGCACTGCTACTGACTGCACCCGACCGGCGGACAAGCCACGGGCAATTTTCTTCCACAGCAGTGGCGACACCATAAAGCCAACAACGCGATCAAGGAAGCGTCGGGTTTGCTGCGCGTTCACCCGATCGATATTGAGTTCGGCTGGGCGCGAAAACGCTTCCTGAATGGCTTTTTTGGTGATTTCGTTAAACACCACGCGCTGAAAGCGACTGTCGTCACCACCTATGAGTTCGCGTAAATGCCACGCGATGGCTTCTCCTTCGCGGTCCAAATCCGTCGCGAGGTAAATAGCGTCGGCCTTCGCTGCTAACTTTTGTAGCTCAGCGACAACCTTTTCTTTGCCGGGCAGCACTTCGTAGTGCGCTTCCCAGCCATGTTGAGGGTCAATGCCCATGCGTGCGACCAGCTTCTGGAACTCACGCTCTTGGCGGTAAGCTTCCTTTGCTTCTGGCGACATCTTACGAACTTCCGCGGGCGGCTTGGTTTTGACGGTGGCTGTCGACCGTGTTGGCAAGTCACGAACGTGCCCCACGCTAGACTTCACCACGAAATCATTCCCTAAATATTTATTAATTGTCTTCGCCTTGGCGGGCGACTCGACAATAACTAACGCTTTTGCCATGCGACTCTCTTTTTATCCGTAAGGTGTGGGATTCTTTTTTTAGATATATCTGTTATGCGGCTGCGAAACAACCACCGAACGCAAAAATCATAAAAATACGATTTCGCCTCATATCCATGCATAGTTTCATATGTCGACTTATCAGACCAATAAAATCAAGGCGTTCAGGCCTTACGCCGAGGCCTAGTTGTGGGTATAATAGCCAACAATTAAACGCTTGCAACTGCAATGGAGGTTTGTTTGAGCACCCATCACTATGAAGTCAATTTCGATGGCCTTGTTGGCCCAACCCACAATTATGCCGGGCTGTCGTTCGGAAACGTTGCTTCATTAAGCAATGCTAAGTCAAGCTCAAGCCCCAAATCTGCTGCCAAGCAAGGTTTAGCAAAAATGAAAGCGCTGCATGACATGGGCATGGTACAAGGCGTTTTAGCGCCGCACGAACGCCCTGACATTGCAACGTTACGTCGCCTCGGTTTCAACGGATCAGATGGCGACGTGCTTAGTAAAGCCGCCCAGCAAGCGCCAGAAATTTTTCAAGCGGTCTGCTCGGCATCAAGCATGTGGACAGCGAACGCGGCAACGGTGTCGCCCGGTGCTGACACTGCCGACGGCAAAGTACACTTTACCCCGGCCAACTTGACGAATAAGTTTCACCGCTCGTTAGAGCCGCTTACCAGCGGACGCATTTTGCAAGCTATGTTCAATAATAGCCGCTATTTTGAGCACCACCTGCATTTACCAGACAACGAACATTTTGGTGACGAAGGCGCTGCGAACCACACGCGCTTGTGCAGCAATTATGGGCATGCAGGTATAGAAGTGTTTACCTTTGGTCGCTACGCGTTCGATAGCACCAAGCCCGCACCATCAAAATATCCAGCCCGACAAACGTTTGAAGCTTCACAAGCGATTGCTCGGTCGCACGGCTTAACCGAAGATAACACCATATTTATCCAGCAAAATCCTGACGTGATTGACCAGGGTGTTTTCCACAACGACGTTATCGCCGTTGGCAACCAAAACGTGCTGTTCTATCACGAGCAAGCCTTTTTAGACACGCCAGCCAAACTCGCTGAAATGCAGCAAAAATTTGGTGACGAAAAATTGCATTTTATCGAAGTAAAAACCGCAGAAGTTTCGGTGGCCGATGCTGTGCAAACGTACTTATTTAATACCCAGCTGTTAACCTTAAAAGACGGCAGCATGGCGATTATTGCACCAACAGAGTGTCAGGAAAATCCGCGTGTGGCTGCTTATCTGGCCGAATTAGTTACCCGTGACACGCCGATTCGTCAGGTGCATTATTTCGATGTGAAACAAAGCATGCGCAATGGCGGTGGCCCTGCCTGCTTGCGTTTACGCGTTGCGCTGAATGACACTGAATTGGAAGCAGTAAACCCAGCCGTTATCATGAACGATAAGCTATTTGCCCGTCTTAATCGTTGGGTTGATAAACATTATCGTGATGAACTGAGTGTTGCTGATTTGCGCGATCCACAGCTATTGAATGAATCTCGCACTGCACTTGATGAATTGACCCAAATTCTAAAACTTGGGTCAGTTTACCCGTTCCAGCTCTAGTCAAACGAACACGTATGACCCGGCATACACTGCCGGGTTATTCATCTTCGTTGTGAACTTCCAGATTTGCATCTTCGCTGCTGCTATCCGCGCCATGACGAGCCACATCATTTCGCGCAGCGTCTAAACGGTCTAGATAACTTTGATTGATATCGCCGGTAATATACTCGCCATTAAATACCGACGTTTCAAAGCGTTTAATCTCTTTGTTTTCTTGTTGCACGGCAGCAATCAAATCATCAAGTTCTTGATAGATAAGTCCATCAGCTTTGATTAAATCGTTAATCTCAGCGGCTTCACGGCCATGACCTATCAATTCATTAGCACTTGGCATGTCGATGCCATACACATTCGGAAAACGAATCTCTGGTGCTGCAGAAGCAAAATACACTTTCTTCGCACCCGCTTCGCGTGCCATCTCGATAATTTGCTCAGAGGTGGTGCCGCGAACAATAGAGTCATCCACTAACAGTACGTTTTTACCTCGGAATTCGGCACTGATGGCGTTCAGTTTACGGCGCACTGATTTCCGACGTTGGGTCTGCCCCGGCATAATAAAGGTGCGACCAATATAGCGATTTTTTACGAACCCTTGGCGATACGGCAACTCAAGTATATTCGCCATTTCGAGTGCGATATCGCAACTGGTTTCAGGGATTGGTATCACCACATCAATGTCTAAATCAGCGTAGTCACGTTTTACTTTTTCGCCGAGCTTACGGCCCATATTAACGCGTGATGCGTACACCGAGATTTTGTCGATAAACGAATCTGGGCGCGCAAAGTAAACATACTCAAAAATGCATGGGCAATGTTGCGGGTTGTCCGCGCACTGACGTGAATACAGCTCGCCGTCTTCAGAAATGTAAATTGCCTCGCCGGGCTCAACATCGCGCACATATTTAAAACCAGTGCCGTCGACTGCCACGCTTTCAGAAGCAACGATATACTCATTGCCTTTCGGCGTTTCACGCATACCTAAAACCAGAGGGCGAATACCCCACGGGTCACGGAATGCGACAACACCATGGCCGATTATCATTGCGACCACGGCGTAAGCACCACGAATTTGGCGATGCACGCGCGAAACTGTCGCGAATACGTCATCCGGCGTTAAGTGCAGGCTTTCTTGCTGATACAGCTCGTGAGCAAAAATATTAAGCAGAATTTCAGAATCTGAGGTGGTATTGATATGCCGGCGTGCTTTCGCAAACAATTGCTCCTGCAGTTCGCTGGCGTTGGTCAAGTTACCATTGTGTGCCATCGCAATACCAAACGGCGAATTCACATAAAACGGCTGTGCTTCTGCTGAGCTTGAACTACCTGCGGTAGGATAACGCACATGACCGATGCCCACGCGCCCTTGTAGACGATGCATATGGCGCGTTTGAAACACATCGCGCACCAATCCGTTGGCTTTGCGTAAACGTAGCGTACCGTTATCGACTGTCATGATGCCTGCTGCATCTTGGCCGCGATGCTGGAGCATCGTTAAACCGTCATATAACGCTTGATTGACTGGGTCTTTACCTACAATTCCAACAATGCCACACATGCAACTACAACCTCATTAAACATTTTTTGGTAAGAAACTTGACGTATTCTGCAAGTATTCAAAGAACCATTGAATTACCACACCGAAGTGCGGAATCAACTGCGACTCTTGCCACCAGGCTTCACTCGGTAGCCCGGTAAAAGAGTCCATAAAAAACAGTAAAGCAGCGACAATTAAAACACCGCGTAGTGCGCCAAAAATGCCGCCTAAAAGACGATCGGTACCGGTTAACCCAGTTGTTTCTACCAATCGTCCAATTAAATAATTGATGAGCGCGCCAACAATAAGGGTTGCCACAAACAGCGCTGCTACAGCAGCAGCATTGCGCAACATTTCGTCACTGATGCCGGTGAAGTACACAGCCAGGTCGAGATAAAAGAATTTAGCGATAAAAAAAGCGGCTACCCAGATAGCAAGGGATAACGCCTCTTTGACAAACCCACGGGTTAAACTGATTAGCGTTGATAAGCCAATCACGACAATAATCGCTATATCAATCCAGACCATAGTTAGCATTCCGTAGCCGGTTTAAAATTCGCGCGAATTGTAACAGAAAGCCTTTCGATTTGCGTCAAAAAACTTATGGCTCATAACGCATGACTCGACCGTTTAACTCGGTCAGTTCTTTCAGTTTAGGCAGGTCAGCTTCAAGCTCAGCCTTGACGAGGCCCGGCCCCACTAGCAGCTTGTTACGTGGGCCTTGAGCGGTTTGCACAACTTCACGGTAAGCAGGATAGCCAGCGGCGCGCAATTCTTTTACCAGGCGCTCAACCGACTCTTGATTGCGAAACACGCCCAACTGAATAATCCAGCCCGGTTGCTGAATTTCCGCAGTGCTGGGGGCTTCATTTGTTTTTGCGGTAGGTTTCTTGATTTGTGGCGCGTCATCGGCATCAAGTTCAAGCGTCTCAATACGATCAAGTGATTGTGGCAGCTCACGTTCAGGCACAGATTGAGCCGGAACTTCAGCCACTTCAACGTCGGGTTGGAGTGGAATTGTTTCAAACGATTCCTGTTTTTTCTGCGGCTTGCCGTCAAATAACTCAGGTAAAATAATCACTGCAAGAGCAATTAAAATAACGCTTCCGACAATTCGATTCTGCAGCTTCGACGCCATGCACTACTCCGTGGTTGGTATTTTCCCTACAGTGTAAAACGACCCGCACACCAATACCAGCGGTTGTGTATCTTGCATGGTTAAGGCGTCCTGTAACGCGTGCTGATACGCTTGCTCAACACTGGCAAAACAACCTGCCACAGTTGCTTCAGCAGGTGCCTGTTCTGCCAGTTGCTCCGCCGCTGCCCCGCGTACTTCGCTCAAGCTGGCAAAGTACCATTGCTTTATCGCTGGCGCCAGCGCAGCCAAGGTACCACGAATGTCCTTGTCTTGCAGCATGCCCACCACAGCGTAAATAGGCCGTTGGGGGAAGCGACTCAACAAAGCTTGCACTAAATAATTCGCTGCATGCGGGTTGTGTGCCACGTCCAGCAGGGTATCAACGGGGTGCTTTGCTGATGCTTCAAGCAACTGCAGTCGGCCCGGCTCGCGCGCTTTTTCCAGCCCGGCTCGAATCGCTTTATCAGAGATGGGTAAGTTGCTGGCGGCCAGTGCGGCTATTGCTGTTGCGGCATTTGGTAAGGGTAATTGAGGTAACGGCAGATTGTTTAAAACGGTATCTTGATTATGACAGTGCCACACGCCAGCACCCGCCATACGGTAATGGAAATCAATACCAACCTGTTGCAATAACACCCCATTTTGTAATGCTGCGTCAGCGACTTCTTGCGGAAACTCAGGTTCACCACAAATAGCGGGACGCCCGGCTCGAAATATACCTGCTTTTTCGCGCGCAATACCGGTTCGGTCATCACCTAAGAAGCCAATGTGATCAATACCAATACTTGTTAATAACGCAACATCCGCATCCACAATATTGACAGCATCTAAGCGTCCACCCAAACCAACTTCTAATATCCATGCATCGAGAGGCTGCTGCTTCATCAACCACAAAGCGGCCAAGGTGCCAAACTCGAAATACGTCAATGAAACATCACCACGAGCGGCCTCTATGGCCGCAAATGCCTGCACATGCTCGGCTTCGCTCAGTTGCTTGGTGTTGATTCGAACGCGCTCGGCGTAATGGTGCAAGTGCGGAGAAATGTAAACGCCAGTGGTGTACCCATCTTCTTGTAAAATGGTTTCCAGATAGCGCACCGTTGAGCCTTTACCATTGGTGCCTGCTACGGTAAATACTTGCGCTGAGGTCGTGGTAAGGTCAAGTCGGTTCGCAACCTGCTTGATTCGGTCTAGCCCCATGTCGATGGCGCTATGGTGCAGGTGCTCTAAATAATTCAGCCAGGCATTTAGCCCGGCTGAAGAGGATGGTTTCGCGACGTTATTCATAACTTAATATTCGTCAGCAACAGCCGGTAAATGTTGGAACTTCGCCAACAATGCGGCGATACGGTTTCGCATTTGGCGACGGTCGATGATCATATCCACCGCACCGTGATCAAGCAAAAACTCAGCCCGTTGGAAGCCCTCTGGCAATGTTTCACGTACCGTTTGTTCAATAACACGCGGGCCAGCAAAGCCGATCAATGCTTTCGGCTCAGCAAT
This sequence comes from Pseudidiomarina sp., assembly GCF_048267825.1. NCBI lineage: Bacteria > Pseudomonadati > Pseudomonadota > Gammaproteobacteria > Alteromonadales > Idiomarinaceae > Pseudidiomarina > Pseudidiomarina sp. The sequence goes on along the minus strand of NZ_JBLWWR010000010.1, from coordinate 13,698 downwards.
ATTAATGTCGCCCAGCATCGCTAAGCTTGCCGAAACACCACCCATGGTAGGGTCAGTTAGCACGGATATATACGGAATACCTTCTTCGCTCATGCGCGCTAACGCAGCTGACGTTTTTGCCATCTGCATCAAAGACATCAAGGCTTCCTGCATCCGGGCGCCACCTGAAGCTGAAAAGCAAATAAGTGGGATACGCTCTCTTAAACAAACTTCTGCTGCTTTGACAAAGCGCGCACCAACAACTGACGCCATTGAACCGCCCATAAATTCGAATTCAAATGCAACGGCCACTACCGGCATGCCTTTGAGTCGACCTTTTTGGGCAATCAATGCGTCTTTTTCACCAGTAGCCTTCTGGGCTGCGGCAATGCGGTCTTTGTATTTTTTCGAATCACGGAATTTAAGAATGTCTTTTGGTTCTAAATCAGCCCCAATTTCATCGCCTTTTCCGTCATCTAAAAAATGCGCGAGGCGCACCCGCGCAGAAACGCGCATGTGGTGATCGCACTTCGGACAAACATTTAAGCTGCGCTCAAGGTCGGCACTGTAAAGAATGGCATCACAACTTGTACACTTCGCCCACACCCCTTCCGGGATGTTGCGGCGTTTGTTGCTCTTCGGTTTTGCAAGAATTCGCTCAATCCAGCTCATAAGATTCCGTTATTAACTCGTTCGTTAGTATGACCAGTAAGCCATAAATATGCCTCTATTAAAGCATATTCAAGGTAATCAGTTTAGCAAAAAGTGGTCTTAACAGTCAGGTAACCACAAAGGCCCTGGCGGCAATATGGGTAATTTAAATTCACTTGGATAGTCCACTTGAACCAAATACAGACCTTCGGCCTTTGCAGTTGCAGCCGATAGCTTACGGTCGCGACCATCCAGCAGCGTAGCTAACCAGTCCAGCGGCTGCTCGCCTTTGCCCACTTCCAGCAGACTGCCGACAATGTTTCGAACCATGTGGTGCAAAAAAGCATTGGCGGCGATATCCACCACCACAAAATTACCTTGGCGACTCACATCGATGCGGGTAACGCAGCGATGTGGAGAGTGCGATTGGCATTGAGCTGCCCGAAAAGCACTGAAGTCATGTTCGCCAAGCAAGTGTTGCGCCGCGTCATGCATGCGCTGCACATCCAAAGGTTGATGATAGTGGCTTAAACCACGCCCAAGTATACCTGGGCGCATTTTTTGATTGGCAATAATATAACGATAGCGACGTCCGGTTGCGCTGAAGCGTGCGCTAAAGTCACTGGGCACTTCGCTCGCCCAGCGCACCGCCACCGAGTCCGGCAGGTTACTGTTCACACCCATCGTCCAAGCAGGCATAGCGCGCTCATTCACCGTGTCAAAGTGCACAACTTGACCCGTTGCATGCACACCAGCGTCGGTACGCCCCGCACAGGTTACTTCAACCGGATGATTCGCAACTTTACTTAACGCCCGTTCCAATACTTCCTGCACGCACACAACTTCACGCTGCCGTTGCCATCCAAAATATTGACTGCCATCATATTCAATTCCAAGCGCGATGCGCGTACTACTCATTAATGACCCTGTTCTTCAATTTTCTGTAACAACATTGCGGCTTCACGTTTAGCATCTTCATCGTCAGAGGCTGCAACTTTTTCCAGTTCTTCACGCGCTAATTCGTACTCGTCCATGTCCATGTAGGCACGGGCGAGGTCTAAAATCCCTGATGGCGTTTCTTCGCTATCATCAACTTGACCCGCTTCACGTTCAAAGCGCGGGCTGTCAAAGTCGGAGTCCTCAGATTCAGCCTCTTGCAACAATGCATCGATCTCGAGGAATTCATCGCTGGCATCTTCATCAAGTGTCAGCTCAGTCTCTGCTTTACTGTCACTGTCATCGCTCGGTTCTTCAGCACTTAGGCCTTCTAAGTCAATGTCATCAAGGCTGATATCTTCAAACTGTTCCAGTTCGACATCAACGTCGGCGGGTTCGGTTTTTTTGTTAACTGGCTCGTCGTCAATATGAAAATCCAAACTCATATCATCGTCGCTGCTAGCCTCAACTTTACCTTTATCGTCTTCCTCTGGCTCAACTGCTGGCTCCAGTTCAACGTCTGGCTCTGGCTCAACGTCTGGCTCTGGCTCAACTTCTGGCTCTGGCTCAACTTCTGACAATGTTTCGAACTCGGGCTCAGACTCTACGTCAGCTTCTTCTGCGCTCTCTTCCTGATCGAAACTTGATGCCAATAGACTATCTAAGTCGGTATCTTCGTCATTGTCAGTTTGCTGCTCAGTTTTAGGTGCCGCAGCATCTTCGTCCAGTGCCGCAAGCTCATCATCAAGCTGTGTCGCTTCATCGTCCACATCGTCTTCGAGCTGCGCATAGTCATCATCCAAACGCTCAAATTCCGGCATCTCAGCCGCTTCTTCCGCGGCTGCGGCTTGCTCAGCTTCTTCAAAGGCGCTAAGTTTTTCAGTTGATTCGTCTTTGCCTTGCTCTTTTTCTTTCGCAGCGGCCTGCATAGCGCCGTTGTACGGCCCTAAATGTTCACGGTTAAGCCGACGCACATAAAGCATGTACCAAATAATTGCTGCCAATAACAATGGAATCAAAATCGCCAAAGTTAACTGGAATGGTTGTAATAACCACTCTAAGAAGGCTTCATAGTCTGATGGCTTCTTGCGCGTTGCGGGTTTCGGTGTCGCAGCAGGTTCAGGTTTAACTTCTGGCTCAGACTTAACTTCTGGCTCAGGCTTAACTTCTGCCTGAGTTGTAACGTCGGCACCAGGTTCTTCCGTTAAAGCTGCGGCTGCCGTTGTGGGCTGCTCTTCAGCAGCAATCTCGGTGGTAGTCTCCGCCTTCGCTGCCTCGGTTGTATCCGTTGCATCAGCTTCTTCCTGCTGAGTTGCAGCCAATTCAGCCTCAATTTGTCGCTGTAAATCCGACTCTGCCCGCTGCTCAGCATTCATTTTCAACTGCATTTGCTCAAGCTGCGCTGTCACGCTGTCCAGCCGCTCCTGCAACGCATTGTTTTCGCTATTTAAGCGTTCAATCAAATCAATTGACTCAGCCAACTGATTGCGTAATTGGCTCAGCTCTTGCACGTCATACTGAACGGTAGCCGTTGCCGATTCAGTATTATCGGCCGCCGGGGCTTCTGTCACCGCGCCTGGCGAAGCGGGTTTAACCGCTTCATCGGTGCGCGCAGTTTCAGCCGGTTCGTCAGTAACCACAGGCGCTGATTGCGCACGTTGACCTTGCGCCGCTGGTGGAACTTTCAAATAGTAACCGTCCATCATGCGATCAGCACGACCGTTAATAAACGCTTCAGGATTCAACTCAATGAATAAATCCATCATTTCATACACCGACAAATCGGTTTTATCGCCGTAATACATGGCAATAGACCAAAGTGTGTCGGATGAAACTATTGGACCAAACCGATCAGCTTGCCACCGCGAGGTCGCCTGCCCCTGCAGCATCACAACTGCACTTGTATTCACAAAGCTAGCGTCTGCGGTTACCACCGTCGACGAGCCGAGTGCCAGTGCTATACCGGCTGCAACTGCCAAGGTATTCCGTTTCATTGAGCTGGTTCCCTCTTTTGTAATCGTTGTAATTATCGGTACCGCATTGAAAGATGGATAGTTTTACATATAGTCGCGAATTAAGTGTTCTGCAATCTGAATACTGTTTGTCGCGGCGCCTTTACGCACATTATCTGCTACAACCCACAAATTTAAACCCTGTGGATGTGAAATATCATTGCGCACGCGACCTACAAAAACTTCATCGTGTCCTGCTGCGTTACCTACTTGTGTCGGAAAATCGTCATTGTTATCGAACAAGTGCACACCCGGTGCATTGCGTAATAATTCTTTCGCCTGCACTGCATCAAGCGGCTGCAAGGTTTCTATGTGAATCGCTTCCGCATGCCCGAAAAATACTGGCACACGTACAGCTGTCGCATTAACCCGAATGCTTTCATCACCAAAAATCTTTTGCGTTTCCCACACCATTTTCATTTCTTCTTTGGTGTAGTCGTTATCCATAAACACATCAATTTGTGGAATACAATTAAACGCTATTTGACGGCTAAAGCAGTCAACCTCAACTGGGCGGCCATTCAACAAAGCTGCCGTTTGTTGCGCTAATTCATCCATCGCCTCTTTACCTGCGCCTGAAGTGGACTGGTACGTTGCCACGTTAATACGGTCAATACCCACGGCATCGTGGATAGGCTTTAATGCCACTAACATTTGAATGGTCGAGCAATTAGGGTTGGCAACAATGTTGCGATTGCGAAAATCAGCTAACGCGTGCGCATTAACTTCCGGCACCACCAAAGGGATATCCGGCTCGTAGCGAAACTCAGAGGTGTTATCGATAACAATGCAGCCAGCATCCGCGGCTTGCGGCGCATACATACGCGAAATTGCTCCGCCCGCTGAGAAAAAGCCAAGTTCAACCTGACTCCAATCAAAGGTGTCTGCATCGAGCACGGTAATTTCTTCACCACGAAAGGTAACGCTTGACCCCGCCGAACGGCTGCTCGCCAGGGGAAATAACTGAGCGACAGGAAAGTCGCGAGCTTCTAAAATTTCAATCATGTGCTGACCGACAAGGCCAGTCGCTCCAAGTACCGCAACATTATAAGCGCGTGACATTACTGCTCCTGTATAAATTTGAATGAAAAGGTGAGCTGAGCAAGTCGTTCTTGCCACTCACTCTGCGCCAACCAGTCGTTGCCATGAACTTCACCACAGGATAACTCTGCGCGCGCTGCATAATTGCGGCGCAAGCGATCAAAGTCAGCCTCGGTAAACACGTTCTGACGCAATAACTGGTCGTCGTTTCGTATATCATAAATGTCACGCACCCAAGATGCTAGCATTTGCCATGTCGGTGTCTGTAAAGTCTGCCACTGCCGTTTGCGCGTTGCTTCAGGCCAATGTTCCAGTAGCTGCGAAAGCTGCGGCAAACGAACCCGCTGCTGCGGCACCAGCAAGGTTTCACAAACATGCTCAAACAGTCGTAAAGTACCTACTACTTTACCCGCTACGCTGTGGCCTGCAATATGCGGAGTTGCATAGAGCAACCAGGGCATTAAGTCAGCAGCAATGGTTGGTTCGTGCTCCCACACATCCAGCACCACATGCAAGGCCTGTTGCGCTTGCATTGCTTGCCGCAAACCTTGTTCCTCTACCACCGCACCGCGGCTTGCATTAATGAGCAAGCAACCTGCGGGCAAAGCGGCTATCGCGGCGCTATCGAATAAATGATAGGTAGCGTGCGTACCTGTTTGCGTCAAGGGCACATGACAACTAATAACGCCACTATTCAGCACGCGCTGCCAATCGGCGTGAACGCCTTTAACACCTTGCTCTGCCAGCGGTGGATCGTAATAGTGCACAGCGCAACCAAGCCCACGGAGGCGTTGCCCAGCAGCCCGTCCGGTATGGCCAGCACCAATGATAGCAACCTCACCCGAGGGCAGTTGCTGGCACTGCAAAGCAAAATTGCTGACTGCACTTGCCACATAATCGCCAACTGCGTTTGCATTCACACCAGGCGTCGACACGAAGACAACCCCTGCGGCTTTGCACGCTTCAGTATCTACATGCTCGGTGCCTATGGTAGCCGTACCCAACCACCGCAACTTTGGAGCCTGCGCCAATAATTGCGAATCAACCTTAGTGATCGACCGAATCATCAGCGCATCAGCTTGCGCTAACTGCTCTGGTTGCGGCTGTCGCCCTTGAAATGTGGTCAGGGTTAAACGCACTCCCTGAGCCATTAATGCATCAGCGAGTTCGTTAACCAAAGGCATCGAGGCATCCGCCAATACATGCATTGACCAGACCTTCTAAAATTTAGCGATGGATGAATTGTTAAAGAGCATACAACAAAAAGGTGCGCCAATGCGCACCTTTTTACCATCGTCTATTAGATGAAGATGTTAATTTTATTGATATTTACGCAAAACTAACGTTGCGTTAGTTCCACCGAAACCGAAACTGTTCGACATCACGGTTGTCAGAGCAGTTTGCTTAGGTTCACGAACAATATTCATGTCGCCTGCAGCAGGGTCCAAATTCTCAATGTTAATTGAAGGAGCTACAAAACTATGCTTCATCATTAATAATGAATAAATGGCTTCATGCACACCCGCGGCACCCAATGAATGACCGGTCATAGCTTTGGTTGCACTGATAAATGGTGATGCGTCACCAAACACTTCACGAATCGCTTCCAGTTCTTTGGTATCACCAACTGGTGTTGAAGTTCCGTGCGTGTTCAGGTAGTCAATTGGTGTATCAACTGTTTCCATCGCCATCTTCATGCAACGTACTGCACCTTCACCAGAAGGCGCAACCATGTCATAGCCATCCGATGTTGCGCCATACCCCACAATTTCTGCGTAGATATGAGCACCACGTGCAAGTGCGGTCTCTAACTCTTCAACGACAACAATGCCGCCGCCGCCAGCAGGAACAAACCCATCGCGATCAGCATCGTAAGTACGTGATGCTTTCGTTGGCTCATTATTGTACTTAGTACTCAACGCACCCATGGCATCAAATTCCATGCCGAGCGTCCAATGCAGTTCTTCACCACCGCCTGCGAACACGCGGTCTTGTTTGCCTAATTGGATCAATTCAAGTGCATGCCCAATACAATGTGCTGACGTGGCACAAGCTGAACTAATCGAATAGTTCACCCCTTTAATTTTGAATGGCGTTGCTAAACATGCAGAGGTTGTTGATGCCATGCAACGCGGAACCATATATGGCCCAACACGCTTCACACCTTTTTCACGTAAGGTATCTGCGGCACCCACCTGATGCTCACCAGAAGCGCCACCGGAACCTACCACCAACCCCGTACGAGGGTTCGAGATTTGCTCTTCTGTTAAAGCTGCGTCTTCAATAGCTTGCGCCATAGCCATATAGGCATAAGCGGCTGAGTTGCCCATAAAGCGAAACGCTTTACGATCAATATGGTCAGCCGGGTTGGTCCGAACTGGCCCCCATACCTGGCAACGCAGACCCATATCTGCAAACTCTTGAGAAAATTCGATGCCCGAGCGTCCTTGTTGCAACGACTCCAACACCTCTTGTTTGTTCACGCCGATACTTGACACAATGCCAAGGCCGGTAATCACTGCTCTTCTCATTCTCATATCCTGTCTTGCTGAGCGCTCGTGTATGTTAGCCCACTTCTGGAAAAAAGTGGTCTGCTTTCCGCATTTTTACCCAAATATTGTTAAACTAATACGCATGTTTAACCGAATGTTGTGAGTTTTCACTCGTGAATCATCCGTCAGCTGATCGTCCGTCACCCGCAAAAGTTACCTACAACGCGTTTGGGTTGCCTGTTTCCACTGAATTTGACGATATCTATTTTAGCAACGAAAACGGTTTGGCTGAAAGCCATTACGTATTCATTCAGCATAACGATCTAGAAAAGCGCTGGCAAACGCATTCTTATACAACCTTTACTATTGCCGAAACTGGGTTTGGTACCGGGCTGAATTTTCTCGCCTGTTGGGCCGCGTTTCAAAAGCATGCGCCACCGCAACTTCGGCTGCACTTTATTTCATTTGAAAAACACCCTTTAACGGCGGCCGACCTGGAGCTTGCATTAAATCATTTTCCGGAACTTGCCGATGAAGCTGCTGCGCTCTTACATGCATACCCTGCTCCACACTATGGTTGTCACCGTATGCAATTTTGCCAAGGTCTAGTGGTCCTAGATTTATGGTTCGGTGATATACATCAACAATTGCCGCAGTGGCTGCCACATGCACAACAAACCGTTGATGCTTGGTTTCTTGATGGTTTCGCCCCCGACAAAAACCCACAAATGTGGCAACCGACTATTTATACCGCAATGGCAGAAAGTTGCCGCAACAACGCCACCTTTGCTACTTTTACCGCTGCCGGTGCAGTGCGCCGTGATTTGCAGGCTGCTGGCTTTACCGTTAACAAAGCCAAAGGCTTTCGCCATAAACGTGAAATGCTCTATGGCCACAGGCTCGCACCCAATAAAGCAACCCAAGCCACTGATAAGCACGTTACCATTATTGGTGGCGGTATTGCTGCAGCGTGCACCGCATGGTCATTAAGTCGACGCGGGTATCGCGTTGAGTTGTTCACCACAGGGATTGCCGACGGCGCGTCTGGGAATGCGCAAGGTGCTGTTTATCCATTGCTGCACGCTGAGCTTAGCCCATTAACACAATTTTTCCTTAGTGCTTTTGATCATGCCCGCCAATTTTATCAGCAGGTAGCACCTGCCCAATGGCATGAAACAGGCGTCGTGCAATTGGCTTTTAATTCTGCGCGCGAGCAGCGCCATGAAAAAATTATTGCCGCTGATATATATAGCCCAGCAACGGTTCAAGGATTAAGCCCCGATGATACGCAACAGCTTTGGTCGCATTTACCCGCGATGCCGTCTTTATATTATCCAAAGGCCGGTTGGGTGCCGCCCCAGCAGTTAGTGGAGCAAATACTGGCCGCATGCGCCGACAAAGTCACGCTAACGGTTATTGACCCAATAACCGACATTCAGGCGCATGCCGATGGCTGGCAACTCAACACCACCGCCGGCCAACAGCTTCATGCCACCACCCTGATTGTTGCTGCTGGAGCTGGCTTAGAGAAGTTACTTAAACCGTGGCAAATGACATTTCAAAATGTCCGCGGGCAGGTCACTCAGGTGAAAGCAAATGACGTCAGTGAACAGTGCCCGGTAGTGGTGTGTTACAAAGGTTATTTCACCCCCGCACGAGAGGGTACGCATTGTGTCGGCGCCACCTATGCGAGAGAATTTGACATTGAACAATTTTCACAACCGACTGCGCAAGATACTGCCGAAAATTTGGCCACATTACAGGATAATCTGGACAGCAACTGGACTGAGCAACTTGAGCCCGTAGCTGATAGAGCCTCGTTGCGCAATACCACACGTGATCACTTGCCCGCTTGTGGCTGGCTCACACCGTCATTGGGCGTGTTAGGTGGTTTAGGGTCGCGCGGGTTCACCAGTGCTCCGCTGTGCGCGGAGCTGCTGGTTGGGCAGTGGCTGCAGGAGCCCTTGCCAATAAGTGCGGAATTGATTAATCGGCTCGCGCCGCAGCGGCTTCAAGCCGATCGAGCATAGCTTGAATGTGGGTCATGTCTGCGGGGGCCAGCTCATGCTTGGCTTTATCCACCGATGCTTGTACTGCGGGCAATACCGCATCAGTACGGGCAGCATCATTCAATTCGAGCTGCGCCACCACTAAGTCAAAATGGCCTCGCAAATAACCACTGGCAAATAGTTCATCATCAGTACCATCTGTTACTGCCTGATCAAACACGGTTTCAAGCGATTGCACGAAATGATCAAATGCTGCGGATGCCATAATTGCGATACCTCTAAAAAGCGAATGTATGTCGGATGATTTAGGCGGCGAAGCATATCATAAACCGATGATTTTCTGATACACTAATACCTCATTCATTGACGCTATCCATACGAGATACTATGGCTTTACGTATTGGTTTATTTTATGGCTCAACCACTTGTTTTACGGAAATTGCAGCTGAAAAAATTCAAGCTCAGTTTGCCGAAGGCGAAGTTGAGTTGTTCAACATAAAAGATGTGCCGTTGCAGCAAGCTGAAGACTTTGACGTCATCATTTTTGGCTTATCAACCTGGGACTTTGGCGAAATTCAAGAAGATTGGGAAAGTCACTGGAGTGATATTGCCGACCTTCAACTCAATAACAAAGTGGTTGCGTTGTTCGGCATGGGTGATCAGGTTGGCTACACCGACTGGTTTCAGGATGCCTTGGGTATGTTGCACGACGAACTTGCAGCGAACCCCGGCACGCAAGGCTGTGTGCGCATCGGTTTTTGGCCAAATCAAGGCTATGACTTCGCTGCATCCAAAGCGCTCACCGCCGGTGACGAGTTTTTTGTTGGTTTAGCGCTGGATGAAGACAGCCAATATGAGCTGAGCGAGGCACGTATTCAACAATGGTGCGCGCAGCTTAAAGAAGAGCTTGCCAGCGTTTAAGCTCCGTAGCGCGCTCCGCATCAGTGAATCGTTGCGCTGGCGAATGCCCCCACACCGGACCCGGCCAAGCTGGGTCCTGATCATCGCGCAGCACCAGATGAATATGCAACTGACTCACCACGTTCCCCAGCGCGCCAATATTTAACTTTTCTCCCCGCCCATGGTGTTTCAACAATAACGAGGCTTGGCGAATTTCGGTCGCCAATTGCTGTTGTTGCGACTCTGAGAGCTCGGTAAATTCGACGCAGTTAGCCACCCGCGGCACCAACATCAACCAATCATAGCGCACGTCGTCGAAACGTCTTAACTCACATAATTGCCACTGCGCCAGCAGAAAACTGTCATGACCCAAGCGCTGATCTAACGTAAATAATTGGCCGTCAGCCGCTTGTGTCGGATTCGTGTGGTTACTTTGGGCAGCGAGTTTGCTATAACGGTTTTTTATCATTGTTCAATCCATCAAATTTCTGGGTCAAAAGCATGCTACGCATCGTTTTCATTATTGCTCTAACTCTTGCCGTTAGCCTGAGTCTATCACCGGCCACGGCGGCACCAACACCGCAAGCGAAGGCGCAGCCGTCTTCCGCTGTCACTCAGTTTACTGCTGAGTTAACCGAGCATGAAGGTTTTTTTACCTTCTACCATGACCAAGCAAAAGGGAAAATTTATCTGCAGGTTCCGCGTCAGGCACCGCAGTTCATCTTCCAAACCAGTTTACCATGGGGTTTTGGCTCAAACGATATTGGTCTCGACCGGGGGCAGCTTGGCGCCACGCGCTTAGCCAGCTTCTACATTGAAGGTAACAAGGCCTTGCTGTTGCAACACAACACGCAATTTCGTGCCAATACTGACAATGCCGCAGAGCGTGCCAGCATCAATGAAGCTTTTGCCGACTCGGTGATTGCTGGCTTTGACATTGTAGCGGCAGATGCCCGCGCAGTTATCATTGATTACACCCCATTTTTATTGAGTGACACGCACGGGGTTGTGAACCGCTTACGCGACACTAAGCAAGGGCAATTCAAATTAAGTGCTGACAAGTCAGTCATTTATCCGGCTAGCAGCAAAGCGTTTCCGGATAATACTGAATTAGAAGCCAAAATAACCTTCAGTGGCGAAGGCACAGGGCAATATGTGCGCAGTGTGGCTGCCGATCCAAACCACATCACCCTGCATTTACATCACTCGTTTATTCGCCTTCCTGACGATAATTATGTAACCCGTGAATTTCATCCCGAAAGCGGCTTCTGGGCTGAAACCCATAGTGATTATGCTGCACCGCTGGGCCAATCCACCAAGGTGCAACACATTCCACGCCACCGCTTGAGCAAAGACGAGCCCATCATCTACTACCTTGACCCTGGCGTGCCGGAACCTGTTCGTACCGCTTTACTTGAGGGTGGCCGCTGGTGGGCTGAAGCTTTTGCGGCAATTGATTATCCGAATGGTTTTCAGGTGCGTGAATTACCCGCAGGTGCTGATCCAATGGATGTGCGTTACAACGTGATTCAATGGGTACACCGCGCTACCCGCGGTTGGTCGTACGGCTCATCGATTATCGACCCGCGAACCGGTGAGATTATTAAAGGGCACGTCACCTTAGGTTCACTCCGTGTGCGTCAAGACATGTTAATTGCGCAAGGGCTGTTGGCTCCTTTTGCCGCGGACACGCCAGAACAACAACAAGAGCTGCTCGATAAGATTGAAGCAATGGCTTTGGCCCGAATTCGACAACTTTCGGCGCATGAAATTGGCCATACGTTAGGTATCGCCCATAATTTCGCTGCCAGCGCCAACGACCGCGCCTCGGTGATGGATTATCCGCATCCGCTGATTAGCATCGACACGGCCTCTGGCGGCTTAACGTTAGCCGGTGCATACACTGAAGGCTTAGGCATTTGGGATATGCAAGTTGTTGCCTATGGCTATGGCAACGGCGATTTAGATAACGTGTTAGCGCAAAATAAGCGCCTTGGACTGCAATTTATATCAGACCGCGATGCCCGTGCGGCAGGCGGTGCACACCCTGATGCCCACTTGTGGGATAACGGCAGTGATGCGGTGACTGAGCTGGAACGCGTTTTGGCGGTACGAAAAACTGCCCTGCAACGCTTCGGCTTGGGCAATTTAGCTGCAGGTCGCCCATTAAGTGAACTCAATAATGTGTTGGTGCCAATGTATCTGTTGCACCGCTACCAAGTTGAGGCTGCGGTGAAGATGGTTGCTGGCCTGCATTACAGCTACGCCGTTAAAGGCGAAGAAGCTGCCGATATTCGTCCAGTAAATGCCTCACAACAGCATCGTGCCTTGCAGGTGATTAGCCAAACACTAACAGCTAACACACTCGCTCTACCCGAACATATAATTTCTTTACTGGCACCGTCTGCCTATGGTGAAGGTTATGATCGTGAACGCTTTAGTGGCTTGACCGGTCTTGTCGCTGATACCGATACCATGGCGGCCAGCAGTGCCCGCTTTGTACTCGATCTGTTATTGCATCCACAGCGCTTAGAGCGTTTGCAACAGCAACATAGCCGTGTTGCTGCGATTCCTGATGTCACTGCGGTATTGAGCCAGGTTGCTGAAGCGGCGATTGCGCCTGCTCAAGCACCCACGGCAAATACTGTAACCCAGCGTTTAGCGTTTGAAAGCCTGGACGCAATAGTGCGCGCTTATCAGAACGAGCAACTCAGTGCGGCGGTCAAAGCGCCATTGTTTAGCTTCTTGCAGAGCCAGTTACAACAATGGCAACAAGCCCCCGCATCGGCCCACCGTGACTATGCGGTGTATGCGCTCACGCAATGGCAGGCCGGAAAACCTTGGCCATTGAAACCGGCGCCAGCACTACCTCCGGGTTCACCTATCTAATTAAAAATTAGGTCGCACCCATAAAAAAACCACCAACTGAGGTTGGTGGTTTTTTATTTTTAGTCGCCTAAATTGCGTTGCTAACTTCTGTATTAGTCCAGCTGCGAAAAGAAGCTTTCCTCTAACCAACGTGGGCGTTCTGCTTGATTGCCAATTTCTTGACCAATCGCATAGTTAATATTGGTAAACGTAACGCCAGCTTCGTAGTTAATCGGTAAATCTGGCTGGTCGCTTGGGCGGTGATAATGCTCAGCAAAGAATGTACCCCACACTTCGCCGCCGTCTTCACCTTCAGTTTTTGATGTAAAGCCAGTCATCAAGAATACTGCCGGAACACCTTTCTTAACGAATGGGTAATGGTCTGAGCGCGTGAAAATAGCCTGTTCTGGCATTGGGTCGTCACTCAGCTCAATACCAAATTGACCCGCAGCACGCGAAACACTGTCACCTAACGTAGAATGCGTAGAACCAAACGCAATAACGTCGGCAAAGTCATACAACAATACCGGCATATCCAGATTAACGTTAGCAACGATCTGACCTAATGGTACGGTCGGGTGATGTGCAAAATAGTCAGCACCCAATAAACCACGCTCTTCTGCAGTAACCGACAAGAACATAATTGAACGCTTCGGTTGTTGCCCTGCTTCGGTAAACATCCGTGCAGTTTCCAGCATTACTGACACGCCAGAAGCGTTATCCATAGCACCATTGTTGATGTGATCGTCTTGGCTTAAGTCTTTCGTGACACCAATGTGATCAGAATGCGCGGTATACAGCACATACTCG